>NZ_QGAA01000019.1:0-111431 GCF_005233485.1 Pseudomonas sp. CFBP13509 | reverse complement strand
GATTCAGTTGTTAAAGAGCGGTTGGTTAAGAGCTTTCGTCTCAACCGAGGCGCGCATTCTACAGCAGCCTCATTTGCTGTCAAGTGATTATTTTAAGAAGTTTTCAAGGAATCCTTAACAACTTCAACCACTTGCGCTTCCGATCTCTCATCAGCGGGAGGCGAATTCTACAGCGTTACACGCTGCTGTCAACACCTCTTTTTCTCCGCTTTCGACCGAGAAGATCGAATCGTTAATAGCGTCAAACAACACGACCCTACCAACTTCTTCTGGGCCTCGATGAACTGAAGCAATCCGCTGCCTTATTCTGCATAACTCTTTGTTTACCAAGGAGTTTTACGTTTCGACTGCGCCGGAAGTGGGGCAAATTATAGACTTCCAGGATCTGCCGTCAACACTTAATTTGGTTTTTCTATCAAAGTGCCTGCCAACCTTCAAATCCCTCTATATAGAGAAGGTCTCGCTGTCGAATTGAGCAATATATTGCTCAAAGCCGAACGATTAAGCATCATAGCGGCCCCTGATTCTCGACTATGACCTCGGACGAACGCCCCAATGACCACCTCCCCCCGCAGCTTGGCCTCGGCATTGTTTCCTGTCGGCCTGCTGTTGATCGCCATGGCCTCCATCCAGTCCGGAGCCTCACTGGCCAAGAGCATGTTCCCGATTGTCGGCGCCCAGGGCACCACAACCCTGCGCCTGATCTTCGCCAGCGTAATCATGTTGCTCATCCTCCGACCATGGCGCGCCAGGCTGACCGCAAAATCCCTGCGCACCGTGGTCGTTTACGGCATGGCCTTGGGCGGCATGAATTTCCTCTTCTATATGTCCTTGCGCAGCGTTCCCTTGGGCATTGCCGTAGCCCTGGAATTCACCGGACCGCTCGCCGTCGCGATCTATGCGTCGCGCCGAACGGTAGACTTCCTGTGGATAGCACTGGCGATCATCGGCCTGCTCCTGTTGATTCCCATGGGGGAAGCCAGCAGCGGAATCGACCTGGTCGGCGCGACCTATGCTTTGGGGGCGGGGGCTTGCTGGGCACTCTACATTCTGTTCGGACAGAAAGCAGGCAACGACAACGGCGTCCAGACCGCCGCCCTCGGCGTAATGATCGCTGCCCTGTTTGTGGCGCCCATCGGTATCGTCCATGCCGGCACCGCCTTACTGACCCCGGCATTGATTCCGGTCGCCATCGGTGTCGCGATCCTGTCAACGGCACTTCCCTACACCCTGGAGATGGTAGCGCTGACGCGCCTCCCCGCCCGCACCTTCGGAACACTGATGAGCATTGAGCCTGCTTTCGGCGCACTCTCAGGACTTTTCTTCCTGCAGGAGCACCTATCCCTACCGCAATGGCTGGCCATAAGTTGCATTATCATGGCCTCGGTAGGCGCGACACTGACGATGCGCAATGACTCCAAGCCGCTGGTTCCGGCGGATTGAATCATCAGTGAAAGTTGCTCTGGTATTTGCTGCGTATTTAGGCCATGTTTAAACTGCAAACGAATGTCATTCATGGAGTTTTTCGACAAGGACAGCACGAACGCTACACTCGAGAGCGAGTAGAGCCGGCTTCAAGCATTATGAAGTGGCTATTAAGGATAGGAATGAAGCGAATTTTGATACTGTTAATGGTCGTGGCTATTGCTGGCTGTGCCGCGACTACCAAGACAGAAGTAAAACGCGGCAAAAAAGGGCTGCATATCAACTGTTCCGGCCTGTCTTCTTCCTGGGACCAGTGCTACACCAGTGCAACCAACTCTTGTGGCGCCAAGGGCTACCGGGTTATCGCCAAGTCCGGTGACAATTCCGAGGAGCCAGGGGATTACCCCTTCGGCCTAAACCCTGCCGGCTATACCAGCCGCAGCATGATCGTCATCTGCAAGTGATCTGCTCCGAGCAGTCACCAGCGACTGCTCATACACATGCCTGATACAACGCCGCCCCTTCGCGGCGCTGCAACTGAATTATTGCAGCGCCTGATTTTGCACCAGGTCAAATAGCCGTCGTGCGCACATGCAACCACGCCAACGCAGCACCGCTGAGCAGCGGGCTCAGGCGTTCACGCACCTCGGCGTGGTACGCATTGAACCACTCGCGCTCATCCGCGGTGAGCAGCGACGGCTCCAGGCAACGGGTGTCGATCGGGCACAAGGTCAGGGTTTCAAACGAGAGGAACTCACCAAACTCGGTCTTGCCTGCCTCGCGGTTCAATACCAGGTTCTCGATACGCACACCCCAGCGGCCAGGGCGGTAGGTGCCCGGCTCGATGGAGGTGATCATCCCTGGCTGCATCGCGGTTTGCGGCGCAGTGGCGGCCTGGTAGGCAATCACTTGTGGGCCCTCATGCACATTGAGGAAATAACCTACGCCGTGCCCGGTACCGTGGCCGTAGTCCACGCCTTCAGCCCAGATCGGCGCGCGGGCAATGGAATCCAGCAGCGGCGACAAAATCCCCTTGGGGAAATGCGCACGGGACAGGGCAATCACGCCCTTCAGCACACGGGTGCAGTCACGTTTCTGTTCGTCACTCGGCGTACCGATAGGCACCATCCGCGTGATATCCGTAGTGCCGCCCAAATACTGGCCACCCGAATCGATCAGCAGCAAGCCATCGCCTTCGATCACCGCATGTTCTTCTTCGGTAGCGTGGTAATGCGGCATGGCCCCGTTGGCATTGAATGCCGCGATGGTATTGAAACTCAGCGACACATAATCGGGGCGACGGGTGCGCGCAGCCGTCAGGTGTTCATCGATGGTCAATTCAGTGATGCGTTCACGACCGAGCGCACTGTCCAGCCAGGCGAAGAATTCACACAGCGCCGCGCCGTCCTGTTCCATGGCGCGGCGGATGTGCTCCGCGTCCGCCAGGCTCTTGCGGGATTTGGCCAGCGTGGTCGGGTTCAGCCCTTCGATCAGCTTGACGCCGGCATCCAGGTTTTCCAGCAGACCGGCAGTAACGCGGGCAGGGTCAACCTGCATGCTGGCGCCCGATGGCACCGCACGCAGTGCATCCGCCACGTCGCTGTAGTCGCGCAACGTCACACCATCCTGCGCAAGCACCGCACGCAGGTCAGCGTCGACTTTACTCAGCGCCACAAACAACGTGGCCTGTTGTTGATTGATCAACGCAAACGAAACAAACACCGGATTAAACGAAACATCGCCACCGCGCAGGTTGAACAGCCAGGCGATGTCATCCAGGGTGGCGATGAAGTGCCAGTCGGCGCCCTTCTCTTTCAAACTCGCGCGCAGTGCGGCAAGTTTATCGCCACGGCTCACGGTCGCTTGCGGTGGCAGATGCGGATAGATCGGCTGGCTCGGCAGGCTCGGACGGTCTTTCCAAACTGCATCGAGTACGTCGATATCGGTCCGCAGGCGCGCGCCGCGCTCTGCCAGCCTGGCGCCCAAGGTGCGCGCCGACGCGACAGCCATCACCGCACCGTCCACCGCCACCACACCGCCTTCCGGCGTCTGCTCGGCCAGCCACTCCAGCGGCCCGGGCTGACCCGGTTGCAGCTTGACCAACTCAATGCCACTGCCCTTGAGCTCCTTGGTCGCCTGTTCCCAGTAACGGCTATCGGCCCAGACACCGGCGAAATCCGCAGTGACAATCAGCGTGCCTACCGAACCATGGAACCCCGACAACCATTGGCGCCCCTGCCAGTAACCCGGCAGGTATTCGGACAAATGCGGATCAGCCGACGGCACCAGCAGGGCGTGAATGCTCTCGCGGCGCATCAGTTCGCGGGTATGCGCCAGGCGCTGGGGAACCGTTCCATGGGTCAAGGGCTGCGTACTCATTGTGTCTCCTGCTAACCACTAATAATTGTTATGTGAAAATCAGACGGCCCAGAACGCCGGTGCGCTGGCCAGTGCGGCCTTGATCAATTGCACGGCCTGGTCGATGTCCTGCTCGGTGGTAAACCGGCCCAGGCTCAAACGTATGGTGCGGCCGGCAGAACGTGCGTCAAGGCCCAACGCAAGCAGCACGTGGGAAGGCGCATTGCTGGCGGAGTTGCACGCCGAGGTCGCCGAAAAGGCGATGCCCGCGCTCAACGCAGCAGCGTTGAATTCACCTTCGCTGAACGTAAGGCTGAGGGTGTGAGGAATGCGCTGCGCAGGGCTGCCATTGAGGCGCACGCCACCGAGCGTATCCAACTGCTCCAGCAGGCGCTGACGCAAGGTCATAATGACAGCCTTCTCCTGCGCAAAAGACGCCGCCGCCAGGGCGAACGCCGCGCCCATGCCTGCAATCTGATGGGTGGCCAGGGTACCGGAGCGCAAGCCACCCTCGTGACCGCCGCCGTGAATCTGTGCCGACACTTTCTGTTGCGCCCGGGGTCCGACATACAGCGCGCCAATACCCTTGGGGCCATACAGCTTGTGCGCGGAAAACGACATCAAATCCACCGGCCACTGCGCCAGGTCGATCGCCACCTTGCCCGCGCCCTGCGCCGCGTCGACATGCAACAACGCGCCATGCTCACGCACACGTGCGCCGATGGCGGGGATGTCATTGAGGGTGCCCAGTTCGTTATTCACCAGCATCAGCGATACCAGAAAGGTGTCCTCACGCAATGCTTCGCTGACGGCCTCGGCGCTGATCAATCCGTCGGCGTCCGGCACCAGGTAAGTCACGGCCACACCGGCTTCCTGAAGCTGCCGCGCGGTGTCCAGCGTGGCCTTGTGTTCAATCTGGCTGGTGATGATATGCCCGCCCGCCACGCCACGCGCCTGGGCAACGCCCTTGATCGCGAGGTTGTTGGACTCAGTAGCACCGGAGGTCCAGACGATCTGCTCAGGTTGTGCGCCGACCAGCTCGGCCACCTGGCGACGCGCCTGTTCAACCGTTTGCCGGGCCGCTTGGCCGAACGCATGGGAACTGGACGCGGGGTTGCCGAAATTGGCATTGAAGCCAAGACATTCGACCATCACCTGGATGACGCGTTCGTCCACCGGGGTGGTAGCGGCGTAGTCGAAATACAGCGGACGTTTATTCATGACAGTCAAGACTCGCAGAGCAGGTTCCCGAGAGCAGCGTCTCAGGGGCATCGGCCGGAACAGAGGTCGTCAGGTTTACCGGATCGAATGCCATTAAAGAAGGACAATTTTAAGTAAATGTGCGTAGGAACGCTCCTGAAATTCAGCTTAACAGGCTGAAGTCGTGCCATGGCAAACAAAAAGCCCGAGGTTCCTTCAAGGGAAGCCTCGGGCTTTTTGCTGTGCAGTGCCGACTCAACTGGGACGACCATGCAAAACCACGTTGCGCTCGGCGTTCATTTCGCCCTGGCGATCAAATCCGAAGGGCTTCTGTGGCTGGCCGGTCAGTGCGGCGCGCTGCTGTTGATATTCATCAAACGACAAGCCACGACGGCTCAGCGCTTCCAGGGCCAGTTGCTTGCTCTCTTCGGCCGTGTAGGGACGCAATTCTGGCGATGGATGGCTCGCACAGCCGGCGAGTACGGCGCTGACAATCACTAAGCAAACAGCGAGAAATCGGTTCATGGGGTAGCCCTGCAAAGAAGGTTTCAAGTCAATGAACACAGGCTACTCCCGCCGTTGCGCAGTGAAAAATCACCGTCCGTGATAGTCGCTATCGACCACCAAGGCACCCTCGATAGGAAACGCTATATTTCTTTATGGTCTATAAATATGGAAATACGTTCATTTACGGAATAACTGTATCCCTCTATAAATGACTTGCACAGAACCTGCGCTGTTCGCCACGCAACTGTTTGCCAGGCAACAGCCATTCAACAAATCACCAGTCAGACAACAGCAGCATTTTTCAGCAGTGAACCTGCAACCCACGCCAATCAAGGCCTGCACCCGTTGGTACAGCTCTTGCTCAACAGGTTGCACTCCACCTGCTATGAACCACTGTTGATAAAGGAACTGTTCATGACCCGTCCCCTGAATGTCGTTGCCCTCTCCGGCGGAACCTGGCGCCCGTCCCGCACCCTCGTGCTGACCCAAGCCGTACTGGCTGAATTGGCGACCTTGCTGCCGATCCAGACCACCCTGATCGAGCTGGGCGACATTGCCCGGCCACTCGGTGGTGCGCTGTCACGGGATGAGTTGCCCGCCGAGGTCGAAGCCCAACTGGTGGCCATCGAACAGGCCGACCTGCTGATCGTCGCCGCACCGGTCTATCGCGGTTCCTACCCTGGCCTGCTCAAGCATCTGTTTGACCTGGTTGGCCTCAACGCCCTGATCGACACACCGGTATTACTCGCAGCCACCGGCGGCAGCGAGCGCCACGCGCTGGTTCTCGATCACCAACTGCGTCCGCTGTTCAGCTTCTTCCAGGCCCTGACCCTGCCGATCGGGGTGTACGCCACCGAGGCCGACTTCACCGATTACCAAATAACCAGTGAGCCCTTGAAGGGCCGTATACGCCTTGCGGCAGAACGCGCAGCGCCGTTGTTTGCAGCGCACTCCCCCTCTCTGCTGAAAATCGCTTAAGGATTGGTCATGGATGTTTTCTGGTTTCTGCCAACACATGGCGACGGTCATTACCTGGGCACCACCCAAGGTGCACGGCCGGTCACCCTCAATTATCTGAAGCAAGTCGCGCAGGCGGCTGACAGCCTGGGTTACCACGGCGTGTTAATTCCTACCGGCCGCTCGTGCGAAGACTCCTGGGTCATCGCCTCGGCACTGGTGCCGCTGACCGAGCGCCTGCGTTATCTGGTGGCGATTCGCCCGGGTATCATCTCGCCGACCGTTTCTGCGCGTATGGCGGCGACCCTGGATCGCCTGTCCAACGGTCGCCTGCTGATCAATGTGGTCACCGGCGGTGATCCCGACGAGAACCGCGGCGACGGCAGCTTCCTCGACCACAGCGAACGCTACGAAGTCTCCGACGAATTCCTGCAAATTTGGCGCCGCGTATTGCAGGGCGAATCAGTGGACTTCGAAGGCAAACATCTGCGAGTGCAGAACGCCAAGGCGCTTTACCCACCGGTGCAAAAGCCTTATCCACCGTTATATTTCGGCGGTTCCTCGGATGCCGCCCACGACCTCGCCGCCGAACAGGTGGATGTGTACCTGACCTGGGGCGAACCGCCCGCCGCCGTCGCCGAAAAACTCGCGGATGTGCGTGAACGCGCTGCCCGCCACGGGCGTACGGTGAAGTTCGGCATTCGTCTGCACGTGATCGTGCGCGAGACCGAAGAGGACGCGTGGAAAGCCGCCGACAAGCTGATCGAGCACATCAGCGACGAAACTATCGCCGCCGCACAAAAATCCTTCTCGCGCTTTGATTCCGAAGGCCAGCGCCGCATGGCGGCCTTGCATGACGGGCGCCGCGACAACCTGGAAATCGCCCCCAACCTGTGGGCCGGTGTCGGCCTGGTACGCGGCGGTGCCGGTACCGCGCTGGTGGGCAACCCCCGGCAAGTAGCCGAGCGCATCAAGGAATACGCCGACCTGGGCATCGAAAGCTTCATCTTCTCCGGCTACCCGCACCTGGAAGAAGCCTATCGCTTTGCCGAGCTGGTGTTCCCGCTGCTGCCGGAACCCTATGCCAGCCTGGCCGGACGCGGCATCACCAACCTCACTGGCCCGTTCGGCGAAATGATTGCCAACGATGTTCTGCCAGCCAAGGCCTGATCGGCGCAGCGGCGGGAGCGGCATTGGTCGTTCCCGCTTATAAAGAGGAAACCCCGTGACAGCCAAACCCCACAGCGTCCTGCCATCACCGTTGCAGACCGCCAGACTGCTGGCCGCCGAATTCGCCCTCACCGCCGTCGAACGCGACGAGCGCGGTGGCACCCCCAAGACCGAACGTGACGCCCTGCGCCAAAGCGGCCTGCTGGCCCTGAGCATTCCCACCCAATACGGCGGCCTCGGCGCCCGCTGGAGTGACACCCTGGCCATCGTGCGCGAGTTCGCCAAGGTCGACAGCTCCATTGCCCACGTCTTCGGCTTCCACCACCTGATGCTCGCCACCGTGCGCCTGTTCTCGCGGCCGGACCAATGGCAACCCTGGTTCGAACAGACCGCGCGCAAAAACTGGTTCTGGGGCAATGCCCTCAACCCATTGGACACACGCACCGTGGTCAAGGACTTCGGCGGCTGGCGCGAGTTCTCCGGCAAAAAGAGCTTCTGCTCCGGCGCCAGCGACTCGGAAATGCTGATTGCCTCGGCGGTGGATGAAAGCGCCGGCGGCAAGCTGCTGATCGCCGCCATCCCCAGCGGGCGCAGCGGCATCACCCTGCACAACGACTGGAACAATATCGGCCAGCGCCAGACCGACAGCGGCAGCGCCAGCTTCGAACGGGTGCGCGTCGAGGAGTCGGAATTGCTGCTCGACCCGGGCCCGCTGAGCACGCCTTTTGCCTGCCTGCGCCCGCTGATCGCCCAGTTGACCTTCACCCATATGTTCCTCGGCATCGCCGAAGGCGCCTTCGAAGAAGCGCGCAACTACACGCTCACCGAGACCCGTTCCTGGCACAAGTCCTCAACCGAAGACGTGCGCCAGGACCCTTACGTACTGCATCACTACGGCGAATTCTGGGTGGCCCTGGAGGGTGTGCGCCTGTTGGTGGAACGCGCTGCCGAGCTGCTCGACCAGGCATGGGCAAAAGGCCCCAACCTCAGCGAAAACGAACGCGGTCAACTGGCGATTGCCATTGCGACCGCCAAGGTCGCCGCCACCCGCCAAGGCCTGGACCTGTGCAGCCGCCTGTTTGAAGTCACCGGCGCGCGCTCCACCCACGCATCCCTGCGCCTGGATCGTCATTGGCGCAACCTGCGCACACAAACCCTGCACGACCCGGTGGATTACAAGCTCCACGAACTGGGGGACTGGGCGTTGAACCAATCCCTGCCGATTCCGACGTTTTACTCATAAAAAGAGGTGCCCATGCAGCTTCTAACCTTACCGCCCTCGCCCGCCCTTGCGACGTCGATCCGCGCCACGGCCCAGGTCTTCGAAGACCCGAAATCCAGGGCGCTGCTCGACCATATCCAGCAAGTGGCGCCCAGCGAAGCCAGCGTGCTGATCATCGGCGAGACCGGTACCGGTAAAGAGCTGGTGGCGCGCCACATCCACAACCTCAGCGCGCGGCGCAACCGGCCGTTCGTGGCGGTTAACTGCGGCGCGTTCTCCGAGTCCCTGGTGGAAGCCGAGCTGTTCGGCCATGAAAAAGGCGCGTTTACCGGCGCCCTCAGCGCCAAGGCCGGCTGGTTCGAAGAGGCAGATGGTGGCACCTTGTTCCTCGATGAAATCGGCGATTTGCCGATGCCCATCCAGGTCAAGCTGCTGCGCGTCCTACAGGAACGCGAAGTGGTGCGCCTGGGGTCGCGTAAGAGCATTCCGATCGATGTGCGCGTACTGGCCGCCACCAACGTGCAACTGGAAAAGGCCATCAACGCCGGGCATTTCCGCGAAGACCTCTACTATCGCCTAGACGTCGTCAGCCTCGAGCTCAGCCCCCTGCGCGAGCGCCCCGGCGATATCCTGCCGCTGACCCGGCATTTTATCGAAGCCTACAGCCAGCGCCTGGGCTACGGCCCGATCACCATCAGCCGCGAGGCCGAACACAAGCTAAAGAGCTACAGCTGGCCGGGCAACATCCGCGAGCTGGAAAACGTGATTCACCACACCCTGCTGATCTGCCGTAACGGCGTGATCGAACGCGACGACCTGCGCCTGTCGAACATGCGCATCGAGCGCCAGGACGACAGTCAGCACGGCACCGACAACAGCGCCGAGGCCTTGCTGGAGCGCGCGTTTCAAAAGCTCTTCGAAGAACAGGCCGGCGCCCTGCACGAAAAGGTCGAAGACGCGCTATTGCGCGCCGCCTACCGCTTCAGCCATTACAACCAGGTGCACACCGCCAACTTGCTGGGCCTGAGCCGCAACGTCACGCGCACGCGCCTGATCAAGATCGGCGAGTTGGCGGTGAACAAGCGCCGGCCGGGGGAAAACGTGCAGGGCGAGCGCATGCTGCACCTATCCATTTAGGCGACAGTGCAACGCGTTGTCATGGCTGCGCTCGAAACTGCGCAGTACCTGGAACGAACCGAAGGTCACGGCCGTGGCCTGGTGGGCGCGAATCAGCGTCCAGAAATCTTCCTCGCCGTGCTCAAAGCATTGGAACGCCGCTTCGCCGTCCTCGCGGGAGCGCCATTGCAGGTAATTGAGCACCCGCCGCCCGTCTTCGCTGACCTGCACACTCGCGTTGATAAAGCCGCCATGGCCCTGGGCCAGGCGTTCACTTTGGGTGGACAAGGCCGCCACCAGCGCCACTTGTTGCTGGGGTTCGATATGAAACTCGATCAGTTGAGTGAAACTGCGATTTTTCTCTGATACCTGCATGAACACTCCCCTTTCTCTGTAGGCAGAATCTTGTGATTCGATACCACGCAGGGTAAAACCTCTAGTTAAGTCAAGGTCAAGCGCTTAATTGGAGTGTTTATGGTTACCAAAGAGCTCACCGTCGGCCAACTGGCAGCCCGTAGCGGTGTAGCTGTTACGGCCCTGCACTTCTACGAAACCAAGGGGCTGATCAAGAGTCATCGCAATGCCGGCAATCAACGACGCTATCCACGGGATGTACTGCGCCGGGTGGTGGTGATCAAGATCGCCCAACGCCTGGGAATTCCACTGGCAACGATTGGCGAGGCGTTGCAGACGTTGCCGGAAGGACGCACGCCCAACGCTCAGGATTGGGAGCGGTTGTCCGCGCTGTGGCGGGAAGACCTCGATGAGCGCATCCATAAGCTGATGCTGCTGCGGGACAAACTCACCGGTTGTATTGGGTGTGGATGCTTGTCGCTGGACGCGTGCCCGTTGCGCAACCCGGATGACCAGCTCGGTGGGCGCGGGCCGGGGGCGCAATTGCTGGAGCCCGGCTGCCCCCCCTCGTCGGGGCCCTCGGAGCCCTTGATGGGCGTGGCCTATAGTGAAGAGGCCGTGCCTCCACAACCACAATCAAGGAGAACGAAATGAGCGTTAAACCCATTCCCGAGGGTTATCACAGTGTCACGCCCTATATGGGCATCGACAAAGCCTCAGAGGCTATCGAGTTTTACAAAAAAGCCTTCGGCGCCACCCAGATCATGCGCCTGGACATGCCCGATGGCAGGGTCGGCCATGCCGAGCTGCGCATTGGTGATTCGGCGATCATGCTGGGCACGCCCTGCGATCAGATGTCCCTGAGCAATCCGACTGAAAGCACCAGTGTCGCCTTGCATCTGTACGTGAACGACGTAGACGCACAGTTCAAACAAGCCGTCGCAGCGGGCGCCAGCGTGGTGTCCGAACCAGAGGACCGGTTCTATGGCGACCGTTCGGGCAGCGTGAAGGATCCATACGGTCACCTTTGGTACCTCGCCACCCGCAAGGAAGACCTCAGCGAAGAACAGATCCGTCAGCGCGCCATGGAAATGTTCAAGCAAGGCTGAGCATCGGGGCCGGTTCGCCGGCTCCTACCCCACTTCATGAATACCCCCACGCCGTAAAAACCCGCTGGATGTGAACCTGAAACATTTTCTTTCATATCCACCTTGGGGATTTCTCATTCTCATCCGTCTTAACTTAGATACAGCCTGTCGCGTCAGCAAAAGCTACGACTGGCCTTTTCCGGGCCTCCCTCGCCCTCCCCTGATCAAGACCCTCTTTCACATGTCGAAGAAGTCACGCTCAAAACTCTGGTTTCTCGTCCATAGCTGGCTGGCCTTGCCCATCTGGTTCTTTGTACTGATTGTCTGCGTCACCGGCACCCTGGCGGTGGTCAGCCAGGAAATCGTGTGGCTGGCCAATCCGGACATCCGTGCGAGCAAGCCGTCGGATGATGCCGAGCCGCTGAGCTACGACCAGGTGATCAGCGCCATCAAGCGGGCCGAACCCCAGGTCATCGTGCAGTCTCTCAGTCGTCCGGATGAATCGCACTTTGCCCTGAGTGTCGACCTCAGCTACCCGGACGGGCGCTCGGTAGAGGTCTACGTCAATCCGTACACCGGGGCGATCCAAGGCATCAGCCCGTCGTTCAACTTCCGTCAGTTCACCCGCGCCCTGCACGGCTGGTGGCTGGTGCCGTTTACCAATGGCTTCAGCTGGGGCTGGTACCTGGTGTCGCTGCTCGGCTTGCCGTTGCTGGCCTCACTGGTCACCGGCCTGGTGGTGTACAAGCGCTTCTGGAAAGGTTTTTTCAAGCCGACCCTGCGTATCCGCCACGGCGCGCGGATTTTCTGGGGCGACTTCCACCGCCTGAGCGGTATCTGGTCGATCTGGTTTATTGCGGTGATTTCCATCACTGGCACTTGGTTCCTGATCCAGGCAATCCTGGGTGACAACCAGATCTCCATCTCCAGCGAGCCCATCGTCCCGGTGATCGCCCGCGAAAAAGTCCCAACCTCAGCCCCCGGCGTGCCTGCGCCGATGATTCCCGTGGATGAGGCGATCGCGATCGCCACCCAACGTATCCCGGGGCTGGAGGCGAGCTTCGTGAGCCTGCCGCTCAATGCCTACAGCCACCTGCAAATCGGCGGGCGGGGCTGGTACCCGCTGATGTTCCAGACCGCTCAGATCAACCCATATGACGGTGAAATCGCCTCGTCGCACCTGCTGTCCGACCGCACCAAGCTGGAGTTCGTCACCGAATCCATGCGCCCCCTGCACACCGGCGACTTCGGTGGCATCTGGATCAAGCTGATCTGGGCGTTCTTCGGCCTGGTGCTGAGCATGATGGTCTTGAGCGGCCTGTTGATCTGGACCAAGCGCACGGCCCTGGCCACCCTCAACGCTCTCAAGCGCGAAGCCAAGACACAACGTGCGCCGGCACCCATTCCGGCCATGCAGGCTGAAACCTCGGAGGCCAAGCCATGAGCAATTCCGCCAACGCTACCCCGCCTTCGCTGTTGCGGGCCTTCTGGCTGAAATGGCGTTTCCACATCAACGTCCTGCTGTTGCTGGTACCGCTGGGCTTCATGCCCAAGTACTTCGCCGATGCCGCGCTGTTTCGCGGCGACACCGGCATCGGCGAGCGGGTGGCCGGGGACGTACAGGTCGGACCCTGGAGCCTCACGCTGGCCGAATTCCGCAATGAAGGCCCGCGCCCCGACCCGGCCGGCCCGATGAAGTTCTTCAACGCCGCCCTCTGCGCCACCTGCGCCGACCAGGTCAAGGCCACCTACCTGCGCATCGGCAAGCCGCGCAGCCTGCGTGCCGCCGGGGTGATCTTCTTCGGCACCCCGTACCGCATGGGTGCGGGCCTGCCCGTGCCGGAACGTACCCCCGTCGATGCCGAACTGTGGGTCACCATGGAAGGCTGGGACGGCACCATGCACCAGGGTTCCATCCCGCTGAGCCAGGCCTCGCCTGCCACCATTGCCTGGCTGAACAAGCAAGGAGTCAAACCATGACGTTCAAGCGCCTGTCCCGCGCCGCGCTGTTGCTGTGCGCCGGTTTCAGTACCACCGTCCTTGCCCACAACCCAATGTGCGAATGCAAGGAAATCCCCGGCGAGCAGATCCAGTGCAAAGGCGGTTTCTCCGACGGCAGCGGTGCCCCCGGCGTGACCCTGGATGTGATCGGCTATGACGAAACCATCCTGGTGCCCGGCAAGCTCGGCCAGGACTCCACCCTGACCTTCAAGAAGCCGTCCGCCGAGTTCTACGTGCTGTTTGATGCAGGCCCCGGTCACGTAGTGGAAATCGACCAAGCGGATATCCAGCCTCAATGAGTACGACACAGGTTGTTCGCCCCGCCGGTGCCGGCCACGAAACCCTCTACGTGCTGCTGCTGTGCCTGATCATCCTCGCGGTGGCCGGTACGGTGGTGGCGCTGCATGGTGAAACCCAGGCAGTCGCGGCGCTGCCCCGCCATCAACTGGATGCCCGCCGCGACCTGAGCGCCGCCGAACAAGGCATCTACGCCGACCTGCGGGTCACGCTGGATGAAATCCACTTGCTGCAGCAGGAGCAAAGCGCCCTGCCCACCCCCGAGCAACTGGCCGAAGAAGGCTTCGCGCCCTTTGCCCAGGACGCCAGTTCGGTCAGCCGCGGCGACCATCGCTGGCAGTTGTTGGGGAACTCGGCCTACTTGGGACTGAGCCAGACGCCGCCCACCAGCGGTTCACTGCTGATGCGCGTACAGGGCAGCGAGCCGGATATCTGGCTCAACCGCAGCACACACCTGGCCGCCCCCTCCGACCTCACTGACCAGGCGCTGATCGCAGCCGGCTGGCAGCAGGTGGTCGCGCAATTCGACGCCGGCGTCACCCGCCAGCACCGTCACTGAACGAGAAGACCGATTGCCCATGTCTATTTCATCGCCCCTGTTGCGCGTGTTTCTGGTTGGCCTGTTCAGCCTGATACTCGCTCCCCTCGCGAATGCCGAGGCCGCCAAACGCCTGCGTATCGGCATCACCCTGCACCCTTATTACAGCTACGTGGCCAATATCGTCGGCGACAAGGCCGAAGTGGTGCCACTGATCCCGGCCGGCTTCAACCCCCACGCCTACGAGCCACGTGCCGAAGACATCAAGCGCATCGGCACCCTGGATGTGATCGTGCTCAACGGCGTCGGCCATGACGATTTCGCCGACCGCATGATCGCCACCAGCGAGCGCCCGGACATTCCGGTGATCGAAGCCAACGCCAACGTGCCGCTGCTGGCGGCCACCGGCAACGCCGCGCGCGGTGCCGGCAAGGTGGTCAACCCGCACACCTTCCTGTCGATCAGTGCGTCGATTGCCCAGGTCAACAACATCGCCCGCGAGCTGGGCAAGCTCGACCCGGACAACGCCAAGACCTACACCCAGAACGCCCGCGCCTACGGCAAACGCCTGCGGCAGATGCGCGCCGATGCCCTGGCCAAGTTGACCGGCGCACCCAACCCGGACCTGCGCGTCGCCACCGTGCACGCGGCCTACGATTACCTGCTGCGCGAGTTCGGCCTGGAAGTCACGGCCGTGGTCGAGCCGGCCCACGGGATCGAGCCGAGCCCCAGCCAGTTGAAGAAGACCATCGACGAACTGCGCGCCCTGGACGTGAAGGTGATCTTCTCGGAGATGGATTTCCCGTCCACTTACGTCGACACCATCCAGCGTGAATCCGGGGTCAAGCTGTACCCGCTGTCGCATATTTCCTACGGCGAATACAGCGCTGAAAAATACGAAGTGGAAATGACCGGCAACCTCAACACCGTGGTGCGGGCGATTCAGGAGTCGGGGGCATGACCGCAGCGCAGCAACTTAAGGTCGCCAGCGTCGGCCCGACCCTCGACTTCGACCAGGTGTCCCTGACCCTGGGCCGCACCGTGATCCTCGACGGCGTGAGCTTCCAGGTGCAGCCGGGCAGCATCCATGCGCTGGTGGGGCCGAATGGCGGCGGCAAAAGCTCGCTGATCAAGACCCTGCTGGGGCAAACACCGCATCAGGGGCAACTGAGCCTGCAGTGGCCGGGCACGCCCGGCACCATCGGCTATGTGCCCCAGGCGCTGGAGTTCGACCGGGGCCTGCCGATGACGGTCGACGATTTCATGGCCGCCATGTGCCAGCGGCGCCCGGCGTTCCTGGGTTTGTCCAAACATTACGCCGCCGCGATTGGCGAGGCGCTGGAACGGGTCGGCATGCAGGACAAGCGCAAGCGGCGCATGGGCGCGCTGTCCGGCGGTGAGCGCCAGCGTGTGTTGTTGGCCCAAGGGTTGATTCCGGCGCCGCAACTGCTGGTACTGGATGAACCGATGTCGGCCCTCGATGAGGCCGGTATCCAGGTGTTCGAACGCCTGCTCAATGACTGGCGCCTGGCCGGGATCACCGTGCTGTGGATCGAGCACGACCTGGAAGCCGTGGGCCGCCTGGCCGACCGCGTCACCGGCCTGAACCGCCGCCTGCTGTTCGACGCCACGCCGAAAGAGGCGCTGACCCCGGAGCGCCTGCTGACCCTGTTCTCTACCCATCCTCGGAGCCCGGCGCCATGAGTTATGAAGCGTTTCGCCTGATGGTCCAGGGCTGGGCCTCGTCCGGTTACCTGCCGGAGGCACTGGCCTATGGTTTTGTGGTCAACGCCCTGCTCGCCGGCCTGCTGATCGGCCCGGTGCTGGGCGGCCTGGGCACGCTGGTGGTGGTCAAGCGCTTTGCGTTTTTCTCCGAAGCGGTCGGCCATGCCGCACTGACCGGCGTGGCCGTGGGCATCCTCCTGGGTGAGCCCTACACCGGGCCCTATGGCAGCCTGTTCGGTTACTGCCTGTTGTTCGGCATCCTGCTCAACTACTTGCGCAACCGCACCGGCCTGGCGCCGGATACCTTGATCGGCGTGTTCCTGTCGGTGTCCTTGGCATTGGGCGCCAGCCTGCTGCTGATCCTGGCGGGCAAGATCAACGTGCATATCCTCGAAAACGTGCTGTTCGGCTCGGTGCTGACGGTCAACGGCAACGATTTGCTGGTACTGGCGATTGTCGGCGCCCTGGTGATGGCCCTCGCGCTGCCGCTGTACAACCGCATCATGCTCGCCAGCTTCAACCCGCAATTGGCGGCGGTGCGTGGTGTGGCGGTGAAGACCCTGGACTACCTGTTCGTGATCCTGGTGACGCTGATCACCGTGGCGGCAGTCAAGGTCATCGGCGCCATCCTGGTGGGCGCGCTGCTGGTGATCCCGGCTGCAGCGGCACGCCTGCTGAGCCAGTCGCTCAAAGGCTTCTTCTGGATCTCGGTGGTGATCGCCACCGTCAGCACCCTGTGCGGGATCCTGTTGCCGATCATCTTCGACCTGCCCATCCCCTCCGGTGCCGCGATCATCCTGATGGCCGGTATCGCTTTCGCCCTTGCCGCCGTCGCGCGGGGCACCGTGCCCAGCCTTAAAGGGAACCTTGGATAATGCGCTCCGTTCTTCAACCTCTGGCCCTGGCCATCGCTTGCCTGATCACCACGCCGCTGATGGCGGCCGACGTGGGTAAACCTGCTGCTCACGCGGCCAAACCGGTCAAAGTCCTGGCCTCGCTGCCGATCACCTATGGCCTGGCGCAGGTGCTGCTCAAGGGCACCGACGTGCAGCTCGAGCGCGCCGCGCCGGCCAACCTGCCGGGCTCGCGGCAGGTGTCGTACTTCACCGGCCGTGGCGCGCCGGCACTGAACAGCCTGGCCCAGGACGCCGACGCCGCCATCGGCGTGCGCTCGCTGTGGGCCGATGACCCGCTCTACCCCGTGGCACGGCGCAGCAATATCCGCATCGTCGAAATCGATGCGGCACGCCCGGTGGATGGCGGCCTGCCGGGCATCGCCGTGCAACCTGGCGTCGCCGATGGCTTGAACAGCCAGCCGTGGCAATCGAGCAACAACCTGGGGCGCATGGCCGATGTCCTGGCCGCCGACCTGAGCCGCCTGGCACCGGGCGCCAAGGCGAAGATCGACGCCAACCTGGCCGCCCTCAAGCAACGCCTGCTCAAGCTCAGCGCCGACAGCGAGGCGCGACTGGCCAAGGCGGACAACCTGAGCGTGGTCAGTTTGAGCGATCACTTTGCCTATCTGATCAGCAGTTTGAATCTGGAACTGCTCAGCACCGATGCCCGGCCCGACGCCGATTGGACGCCTGAGGCGTTACAGAAGCTCAGTGCCGAGCTGAAGGACAACGACGTGGCCGTGGTGCTGCATCATCGCCAGCCGAGTGATGCAGTGAAAGCCGCCATCACGGCAGGCGGTTCAACGCTGCTGGTGTTGAACGTCGACGGCGCGGACCCGGTATCGGAGCTGGAAACCAATGTGGACCAGGTGATCAAGGCACTCACGGTGCACTCACTGTAGGAGCGAGCTTGCTCGCGAAAAACTTGAGGGCGTTGCGGGGAGCCAGGTCTCCCGCGTCATCCTTGACATCTTTCGCGAGCAAGCTCGCTCCTACAGGAAGCCCCCCGATCACACCACATCGACGCCGACATGAATCGCATCATGCCGCCAGAATTCCAGGTCGCAGTCGATCAAGCGCTGGTGCTGGTCATAATTGACCCGGGCGATCCGCAAGCCCGGGCTGCCCACCGACACGCGCAATGCCGCCGCCGCTTCCACAGGCAATGAGGTCGGCACGATCTCGAAGCGCACCCGCCCGTAATGCAAGTCGTACTTGCGCGCATACAACTCGGTCATCGACTGATTCAGGTCGCACTCAAGAATCCCCGGGAAATACTGCGGGTTCAGGTAGTGCTCCACATACAACACCAGCCGCCCGTCAATCCGCCGTCCCCGGCAAATCTGGATCACCCTGGACAACGCCGGCAGCTGCAACCACGCACACACCGCGGCCGAGGCCGGCTGCAGCCGCGCACTGATCACTTCGGTGGATGCCACCCGCCCCTGGTCGTTGACCATGGCGTGAAAGTGGCTGCGCTGCATCAGGTTGTAGGCCAGCCGAGGCGGCGAGACAAACCAGCCACGACGCTCCTCGCGATAAATCTGCCCTTGAGCCTCCAGTTGTAACAAGGCTTCCCGCACGGTAATTCGAGTGGTACCAAACAACTCGCTGAGCTTGCGCTCGGCGGGCAGCTTGCTTGCAGGCGGCAACAGGCCGTGGTCGATCTGCTCTTGCAGCGCCAGCCCGATGGATGTCACCGCCTTGATTGCCTCATCACGCATCAATGTTACCTATCTGGACTAGACCAGCACTGTTCAGGTGCACAAACCGCTGCATAAGTGGGCTTGCATGACTTCTTGCCAGCCTAGGCACTCCTGATGACCGACAGATGACAGTCCCTGCCCCGTCCCTGCACCACACCCTGCAATACATCGGCCAAGTCCAGTCGCTGCGGGCATTTGAGCATGGTCTACGCTAAGTCTGCGCCGAGCGACATCAAGGCTATGAAAACGACATCGACATGAAACTGTCATCCATCGCGTCTAGATTGGCTCAGGTATTGCTCTGACCTAGACCAACAACACCGTAGAAAACACCGCCGCGTTGAAAACGCCCAAAGGAGCTTCGGATGAAACAGCTTTTCCTGGCATCACTGTTAGGCTCGACCATTGCCATGTGCACCGCCGCCATGGCCGCTGATACCGATCTAAAAACCTTGGAAGCCGCCGCGAAGGCGGAAGGTGCCGTCAACAGCGTCGGCATGCCCGATGACTGGGCCAACTGGAAAGGCACCTGGGAAGACCTGGCCAAGACCTACGGCCTCAAGCACATCGACACCGACATGAGTTCGGCCCAGGAAATCGCCAAGTTCAAGGCCGAAAAAGACAACGCCAGCGCCGACATCGGCGACGTAGGCGCGGCCTTCGGCCCGATCGCGGTGAAGCAGGAAGTCACCCAGCCGTACAAACCGTCCAACTGGGCTTCGGTGCCGGATTGGGCGAAAGACAAGGACGGTCATTGGGCCCTGGCCTACACCGGCACCATCGCGTTCATCGTCAACAAGAAGCTGCTGCACGGTTCCGAAGTCCCTACCAGTTGGGCGGACCTGCAAACCGGCAAATACAAAGTCTCGGTGGGTGACGTGAGCACTGCGGCCCAGGCCTCCAACGCCGTACTCGCCGCCGCCATCGCCAATAAAGGCGATGAAAAGAACATCGCCCCCGGCCTGCAATTCTTCACCAAGATCGCCCAGCAAGGTCGCCTCGGCCTGTCCAACCCGACCATCGCCACCATGGAAAAAGGCGAAGTCGAAGTGGGTATCGTCTGGGACTTCAACGGCCTGAGCTACAAAGCCAAGATGGCCAACCCGGATGACTACGTGGTGCTGATCCCATCGGACGGTTCGGTGAAATCCGGCTATACCACCATCATCAACAAATACGCCAAGCACCCGAACGCCGCCAAGCTGACCCGCGAATACATCTTCAGCGACGCCGGCCAACTCAACCTGGCCCGTGGCAACGCACGTCCGATCCGTGCCGAAACCGACCTGAAGCTGCCGGCCGACATCGCCAAGAACCTGATCCCGGGCGAGCAGTACACCAAGGCCAACCCGCAGCCGATCAAGGATGCCGATGCGTGGGAAGCGACTTCCAAGAAGCTGCCACAGTTGTGGAACGAGCAGGTCATCGTAGAAATGAAGTAAGCCTGTCGCCCACATTGGAAATCCACTGGAGATCCAATGTGGGAGGGGGCTTGCCCTAATGCCAGTCAGTTAAGGCTTTTTGTAGGAGCGAGCTTGCTCGCGAAAAACTCACAGGCGCCGCGTTCATTCAGGAAGCACGCGTTATCGTTGACGTTTTTCGCGAGCAAGCTCGCTCCTACAGGAGGCGATGTACGCTTAACTGACTGGCATTAGGGCTTGCCCCCTCCCACACTTTTGACCTCGCTCCTCCAGGGGAAGTGAGTCAAGTCTATTGCTGCGGAGCGCTCTCCCCCATGAAGCACACTGTCATCCTTGTCGTGCTCGACGGCCTGAACTTCGAGGTTGCCCGGCACGCCATGGGACACTTGCAGGCCTATGTCGGCGCAGGACGCGCGGCCCTCTACAAGCTGGAATGTGAACTGCCCGCCCTGTCCCGCCCGCTGTACGAATGCATCCTCACCGGCGTGCCACCGATCCACAGCGGTATCGTGCACAACAATGTCTCGCGCCTGTCCAACCAGCGCAGCATTTTCCATTACGCCACCGACGCCGGCCTTACCACCGCAGCGGCGGCTTACCATTGGGTCAGCGAGTTGTATAACCGCACGCCCTTTCTCGCCGCACGGGATCGTCATACCGACGACAAGACGCTGGCGATCCAGCACGGGCATTTCTACTGGAATGACCACTACCCCGATTCCCACCTGTTCGCCGACGCCGACAGCCTGCGGCTCAAGCACGCGCCGGACTTCATGGTGGTGCACCCGATGAACATCGACGACGCCGGCCACAAACACGGCCTCGACACGCCGCAGTACCGCAACAGCGCACGCTCGGCCGACATCATCCTGGCCGACTACCTGCAAGCCTGGCTCGATGCCGGTTACCAGGTGCTGGTGACCGCCGACCACGGTATGAACAACGACCGCTCCCACAACGGCCTACTGCCGGAAGAACGGGAAGTGCCGCTGTTCGTGCTCGGCGATGCCTTCAGCCTGGACACCCACGCCGCACCGAAACAAACCGAGCTGTGCGGCACCGTCTGCGAACTGCTGGGCGTACCCCACGACAAACCTGTGTGCCGGGAGTTACTGAAGTGAGTTCAATATCCCGTGGCAAATGGCTGGCACTCCTGTGCCTGGTGCCTTTCGCGCTGTTCTTTATCGTGTTCGAAATCGCCCCGCTGGTATGGGTGCTGATCAATAGCCTGCAGACCGAAGACACTGGCTGGGGCCTGGACAACTTCACGCGCATCTTCAGTTCGAAGTTCTACCTGCAAGCCATCCAGTTCAGCCTGGAGATCAGCTTCTACTCAAGCATCTTCGGCATCATCATCGCCACGCTGGGCAGTTACTCCCTGCGCCGGGTGGATTCGCCGCTGCGCAACTTCGTCACCGCCTTCGCCAACATGACCAGCAACTTTGCCGGCGTGCCCCTGGCCTTCGCGTTCATCATTCTGCTGGGGTTCAATGGCAGCATCACCATCATGCTCAAGCAGGCCGGGATCATTCAGGACTTCAACCTGTATTCCAAGACCGGCTTGATCATCCTCTATACCTACTTCCAGATTCCCCTCGGCGTGCTGCTGCTCTACCCAGCCTTCGACGCACTGCGTGAAGACTGGCGTGAGTCAGCCGCCCTGCTCGGCGCCAATGGCTGGCAGTTCTGGCGGCATATCGGCTTGCCGGTGCTCACCCCGGCGCTACTGGGCACGTTCGTGATCCTGCTGGCCAATGCCCTGGGTGCCTACGCGACGGTCTACGCCCTGACCACCGGGAACTTCAACGTGCTGCCGATTCGTATCGCCGGCCTCGTGTCGGGGGATGTATCCCTCGATCCAAACATGGCCAGCGCACTGGCCGTGGTGCTGGTTGCGCTGATGACCGTGGTCACCGTGGTCCATCAACTGCTGCTCAAGAGGAGCTACCATGTCTCGCGCTGAAGCCGGCCCGGCCTCCCTCTACCACCGCGTGGTGGTGTACCTGTTGTTCGCGATCCTGGTGCTGCCGCTGATCGGCACGTTCGTCTACTCCATTGCGAGCAGTTGGTCGGCAACCATTCTGCCGGCGGGCTTCACGGTGAAGTGGTATGTGCAGCTGTGGAGCGACCCACGCTTCCTGATGGCCTTCGGGCAATCGTTGCTGGTGTGCGTGGGTGCGTTGATCCTGTCGGTGGTGTTGATTCTGCCGCTGTTGTTCGTGGTGCATTACCACTTTCCCAGGCTCGACGCCTTGATGAACATCCTGATCCTGCTGCCCTTCGCGGTACCGCCGGTGGTGTCGTCGGTGGGCCTTCTGCAACTGTACGGTTCCGGGCCGTTGGCGATGGTGGGCACGCCGTGGATCCTGATCGGCTGCTACTTCACCGTGGCGCTGCCATTCATGTACCGGGCGATCACCAACAACCTGCAAGCCATCAACCTGCGCGACCTGATGGACGCCTCGCAACTGCTCGGCGCCAGCACCTGGCAGGCCGCGCTCTTCGTGGTGCTGCCCAACCTGCGCAAAGGCCTGATGGTGGCGCTGCTGCTGTCGTTCTCGTTCCTGTTCGGTGAGTTCGTGTTCGCCAATATCCTCGTGGGTACCCGCTACGAGACCCTGCAGGTGTACCTGAACAACATGCGCAACAGCAGCGGCCACTTCACCAGCGCCGTCGTGATTTCCTATTTCTTCTTTGTGCTGGTGCTGACCTGGGCCGCCAATACCTTGAACAAGGACAAAAGCCAATGAGCTTCGTCAGCGTCCAACATCTGCAAAAAGGCTACGCCGGCACCCCGGTGTTCAGTGACATCAACTGCGAAATCGCCAAGGGTGAGTTCGTCACCCTGCTCGGCCCATCCGGTTGCGGCAAGTCCACCCTGCTGCGCTGCATCGCCGGCCTGACCGCAGTGGACAGTGGGAAAATCCTGCTGGACGGCCAGGACATCGTTCCGCTGAGCCCACAGAAACGCAACATCGGCATGGTGTTCCAGAGCTATGCGCTGTTCCCCAACATGACCGTGGAACAGAACGTCGCCTTCGGCCTGCGCATGCAAAAGGTCAACGCCGATGACAGCCACAAGCGCGTGCAGGAAGTGCTGCAACTGGTGGAACTCAAGGACCTGGCCGGCCGCTACCCGCACCAGATGTCCGGCGGCCAGTGCCAGCGGGTGGCCCTGGCCCGCTCCCTGGTCACCCGCCCGCGCCTGTTGCTGCTGGATGAGCCGCTGTCGGCGCTGGATGCACGGATTCGCAAGCACCTGCGCGAACAGATCCGCCAGATCCAGCGCGAACTGGGGTTGACCACGATCTTCGTGACCCATGACCAGGAAGAAGCCCTGACCATGTCGGACCGGATCTTCCTGATGAACCAGGGCAAGATCGTGCAAAGCGGCGATGCCGAGACCCTCTACACCGCACCGGTGGATGTATTCGCCGCCGGTTTCATCGGCAACTACAACCTGCTGGACGCCGACAAGGCCAGCCAACTGCTGCAACGCCCGATCAGCGGGCGCATCGCGATTCGCCCGGAGGCCATCGAACTGAGCCGCAGCGGCGAACTCGACGCGCTGGTGCGCAGCCACAGCCTGCTGGGCAACGTGATTCGCTACCGCATCGAAGCCCGTGGCGTGGAATTGGTGGTGGACGTGCTCAACCGCTCGGCGGACGATCTGCACCCGGACGGCCAGCGCCTGGCACTTTCCATCGACCCCAGTGCGCTGTGTGAAGTAGCCTGAGCAGCAGTGAATCTTGAGAGAGCGTAACGGATGGCATTGGTAATTTTTGATTTGGACGACACCCTGATCCATGGCGACTGCGCCACCCTCTGGAGCGAACAGATGGGGCGCCTGGGCTGGGTCGACCCGGCGTCGTTCATGGGCAGGAACAACGAGCTGATGGACGCCTACAGCCGCGGCGAGCTGGCCATGGAAGACTTCATGGACTTCAGCCTGGAACCGATGATCGGCCGCACCCCGGAGGAAATCGAGCACCTGGTGGAGCCCTGGGTCGAGGATGTGATTGAACCGCTGATCTACAGCGACGCCACCAGGACCATCGCCCGCCATCGGGCGAATGGCGACCGGATCCTGGTAATCTCCGCCTCGGGGACCCACCTGGTGAAACCGATTGCGGCGCGTATCGGCATTGATGAGGTGCTGGGGATTGAGCTGGAAGTGAGTCATGGCGTGTACAGCGGCCGTACCGTGGGGGTACTGACCTACCGCGAAGGCAAGATCACGCGCTTGCTGGAATGGCTGGAACAGGAAGGTGAATCGCTGGACGGCGCGTATTTCTATTCGGATTCGCGCAATGACTTGCCGTTGTTGCTGAAGGTGGAGCACCCGCAGGTGGTGAACCCGGACCCGGTGTTGCGCGCCCACGCCGAAAAATCCGGCTGGCCAATCCACCACTGGGTCTGAGACCGCCTATCCCGACTTGAAATCCAATCAAAGGTGGGAGGGGCGGTGCGACGATTCGACTTGCCCCCTCCTACATCGACCCTATTCCAATCCGGGATCAGGTCAGGCTCTCGTCAATTACCAACACCAGCTTCCCGGCGATCTGGTTAGTCGCCAGCTCCGCAAACGCCGCCTCGGCATCCTTGATCGGGAACGTCCTGGCCAATTGCGGGCTCAGGCGACCTTCGGCAAACAACGGCCATACATGCTGGCTCAGGTCGCTGAACAGGTCGGCCTTGAACTGATCGTCACGGCTGCGCAGGGTCGAACCCAGCAGTTGCACACGCTTGGCCAGCACCTGGGCCAGGTCCAGTTGCGCCTCGCGGCCGCCCATCAAGCCGATCAACACCCAGCGACCGTCCAGCGCCAGCAGCTTGAGGTCCAGCGCGGCGTAGTTGCCGCCGACCGGATCGAGGATCACATCGAATGGCCCGAAATCCCGCAGCCCTTCGATACCGTCAGTGCGTACTACGCCGCCCTGGGCGCCCAGGTCTTCACAGTAGGCCAGGCGCTGCGCCGAGCCGACGCTGACCCAGCACGGGCTGCCAAATGCCTTGCACAGCTGGATGGCCGCCGAGCCCACGCCACTGGCGCCGGCGTGCAGCAACACTTTCTCACCGGGCTTGAGGCCCGCCAGTTGGAACAGATTGAGCCACGCAGTGCTGTACACCTCCGGCAGCGCCGCCGCTTCAATCAGCGACAAACCTTCCGGCACCGGCAGCACATGACGTGCATCCACCACCACTTCTTCGGCCATGCCGCCACCGGCCAGCAACGCACAGACGCGATCGCCCACCTGCCAGGACGAACCCGGGCCCACTTCACTGATCACCCCGGAACACTCAAGTCCCAGTACGGCACTGGCGCCAGGCGGTGGCGGATAGAGCCCTGCACGCTGCAATAAATCGGCGCGATTAAGGCCCGCAGCCGCCACACGAATGCGAACTTGGCCTACATCACATGTAGGACTTGGTTCGTCCAACCACTCCACATGACCTTCAACGCCTTGCAATGCTTTCACAGTGCCTCCATAGTGAGTCTGGACTGAGCCCGTAGCAGTAGCGCCGGGCTTTTTGCATTATGCGACCGGCCCCTATGGAACCGGCAACTTCAAAGACGGCCTAATATGCGTTATCAATTGCCCCCGCGTCGAATCAGCATGAAGCATCTGTTCCCCAGCACCGCCCTCGCTCTTTTCATTGGTATCGGCTTCGCGTCGATGTCGACCAATACGTTCGCAGCCAACAGCTGGGACAACCTTCAGCCGGACCGCGATGAGGTGATTGCCAGCCTTAACGTCGTCGAGTTGCTCAAGCGTCATCACTACAGCAAGCCGCCGCTGGACGACGCGCGCTCGGTGATCATCTATGACAGCTACCTCAAGCTGCTGGACCCGTCGCGCAGCTACTTCCTGGCCAGCGATATCGCTGAGTTCGACAAGTGGAAGACGCAGTTCGACGACTTCCTCAAGAGCGGCGACCTGCAGCCCGGCTTCACCATCTACAAGCGCTACCTGGATCGCGTGAAAGCGCGTCTGGACTTCGCCCTGGGTGAGTTGGACAAGGGTGTCGACAAGCTCGACTTCACCCAGAAGGAAACCCTTCTGGTGGACCGCAAGGACGCGCCTTGGCTGACCAGCACCGCCGCCCTCGACGACCTCTGGCGCAAACGCGTCAAGGACGAAGTGCTGCGCCTGAAGATCGCCGGCAAAGAGCCCAAGGCCATCCAGGAACTGTTGACCAAGCGCTACAAGAATCAACTGGCACGCCTGGACCAGACCCGTGCCGAAGATATCTTCCAGGCCTACATCAACACCTTCGCGATGTCCTACGATCCGCACACCAATTATCTGTCGCCAGATAACGCGGAAAACTTCGATATCAACATGAGTCTGTCCCTGGAAGGCATCGGTGCCGTCCTGCAAAGCGACAATGACCAGGTGAAGATCGTGCGCCTGGTGCCGGCCGGTCCGGCAGACAAGACCAAGCAGGTTGCGCCTGCCGACAAGATCATCGGTGTGGCCCAGGCCGACAAAGAGATGGTCGATGTGGTCGGTTGGCGCCTGGACGAAGTGGTCAAGCTGATCCGTGGGCCGAAAGGCAGCGTGGTGCGCCTGGAAGTGATTCCGCACACCAATGCACCGAACGACCAGACCAGCAAGATCGTGTCCATCACCCGTGAAGCGGTGAAGCTCGAAGACCAGGCCGTGCAGAAGAAAGTCCTCAACCTCAAGCAGGATGGCAAGGACTACAAGCTGGGGGTGATTGAAATCCCGGCCTTCTACCTGGACTTCAAGGCCTTCCGTGCCGGTGACCCGGACTACAAGTCCACCACCCGCGACGTGAAGAAAATCCTTACCGAGCTGCAGAAGGAAAAAGTCGACGGCGTGGTCATCGACCTGCGCAACAACGGCGGCGGTTCCCTGCAGGAAGCCACCGAGCTGACCAGCCTGTTTATCGACAAGGGCCCGACCGTGTTGGTACGCAACGCTGATGGCCGTGTCGACGTGCTCGAAGACGAGAACCCGGGTGCCTTCTACAAAGGCCCGATGGCGTTGCTGGTCAACCGTCTGTCGGCTTCGGCTTCGGAGATTTTCGCCGGCGCCATGCAGGACTACCACCGCGCGTTGATCATCGGCGGCCAGACCTTCGGCAAAGGCACCGTGCAGACCATCCAGCCGCTGAACCATGGCGAGCTCAAGCTGACGCTGGCCAAGTTCTACCGGGTTTCCGGGCAGAGCACCCAGCATCAGGGCGTACTGCCGGACATCGATTTCCCGTCGATCATCGACACCAAGGAAATCGGCGAAAGCGCCCTGCCGGAAGCCATGCCGTGGGACACCATCCGTCCTGCGATCAAGCCGGCCTCGGACCCGTTCAAGCCGTTCCTCGCGCAGTTGAAGGCTGACCACGATACCCGCTCCGCCAAGGATGCCGAGTTTGTGTTCATCCGCGACAAGCTGGCCCTGGCCAAGAAGTTGATGGAAGAAAAAACCGTCAGCCTCAATGAAGTGGACCGTCGTGCACAGCACTCCGACATCGAAAACAAGCAACTCGCCTTGGAAAACATCCGCCGCAAGGCCAAGGGCGAAGAACCCCTCAAGGAGCTGAAGAAAGAAGACGAGGATGCGCTGCCGACCGAAGCGGATAAAACCAAGCCGGAAGACGACGCTTACCTGGCCGAGAGCGGCCGGATCCTGCTGGACTACCTGAAAATCACCAAACAGGTGGCCAAGCAGTAAATGATGGCGATTTAATGTGATCGCTCCCTGGAGTGTCATCATATAGACATCATTCTGTCGTGAAATGAAGGACCGTCGGCGTAACGCCCACGGTCCTTTTTTTTCGATCGAGATCGCCATGACTATGACCGAACAGCTGAGTGCATTGGGCTCTATCCTGGCTCAAGGCAGTTTGCACAGCCTGTTCCAACCGATCATCTGCCTGTCAGAACGGCGCATCCTTGGCTACGAAGCCCTCAGCCGCGGCCCGTCGAACAGCCCGCTGCACTCCCCCATCGCGCTGTTCTCGGTGGCGCGCCATGCCGGTCGCCTCAGCGAACTGGAAATGGCCTGCCGCGAAAGCGCATGCCGCCGCTTCAGCGAGCAAAAGCTGCCGGGCAAGCTGTTCCTGAATGTCTCGCCCGAATCCTTGATGGAGACCGCTCATCAACCGGGCCGCACCCTGCAATTGCTGCGCGACTTCGGCATTCCGCCGAGCCAGGTGGTGATCGAACTCACCGAGCAGACCCCCACCGACGATTTCGACCTGCTGCAAACCGCCCTGCACCATTACCGCAACATGGGCTTTTCGATTGCCTTGGATGACTTGGGTGCCGGCTATTCCAGCCTGCGCTTGTGGTCGGAGCTGCGCCCGGATTACGTGAAGATCGACCGCCACTTTATCGACGGTATCCATCAGGATGCGCTCAAGCGTGAGTTTGTCGGCTCTATCCTGCAGATCGCCAGGGCCTCACGGGCCCAGGTGATCGCCGAGGGCATCGAATTGCCGGAAGAGCTGGCGGTATTGACCGAGATGGGCGTCGACCTGGTCCAGGGTTACCTGCTCTGCCGTCCACAGGAGCAGCCGCCACAGGAAGCGCGCCAGATGCTGCCCAAGCCCGACCAGGCCAATGTGGCCCTCAGCGAAGAAGCCGGCGACCTCAGCGCCCTGCTCAGCGAACAACCGGCGGTCGATCAGGACACCGCCACCGCCCAGGTGTTGGAGGCGTTCCGCCGCCAGGCCAACCTTAACTCCCTGGCGGTTCTGGATGGACGCGGCCACCCGGTGGGGATCGTGCACCGGCATTCACTCTCCGATGCGCTGCTCAAGCCGTTTGCCACCGACCTGTTTGCGCGCAAGCCCATCAGCCGGCTGATGAGTACGGATTTTCTGGCGGTAGAGTTGAGCCAGTCGCTGCAACAGGTCAGCCGCCTGCTGACCAGCCGCGCACGGCAACGTATCGAAGAAGATTTCATCATCACCCTCAATGGCGATTACCTCGGCCTGGGCCGGGTAATCGATGTACTCAAGCTGATCACCGAACTGAAAATCCAGCAGGCGCGCTATGCCAACCCGCTGACCCTGCTGCCCGGCAACGTGCCGATCCAGCAGTGCCTGACGCGACTGTTGCAGCAACAGCGAGAATCGGTGATCTGCTACGTGGATATCGACAGCTTCAAGCCGTTCAACGACATCTACGGCTACGGACGTGGGGATGAGGTGTTGCTGTGCCTGGCGCAGTGCCTGAACGACCGGGTCGACCCCAGCCGCGACTTTGTCGGGCACATCGGTGGCGATGACTTTCTGCTGGTATTGGGGCCACAGGATTGGCGCAAGCGGCTCAACCAGCTACTGGACGATTTCCATACCCAGTGCAGGCGCTTCTACCGCGCCGAGCACCTCGACGCCGGCTGCTTCGTGGCGCTGAACCGCCAGGGCGTACGCCAGGAGTTTGCGTTGCTGTCACTGTCGATCGGGGTGGTGCATTTGTATCCACAGGCCTGTGGACAACTCGATGCCAGCCAGTTGGCGGAACTGGCCTCGCAGGCCAAGCACCATGCCAAGGATATGACCGGCTACAGCATCCATGTGATCGACAGCATGGACATGTTGCCCCAGGCACTTTAAGCCTCGGCAGACTCCGGATACTCGTATTCGAACACCCGCACCACTTCCGAGGCATGCCAGGAGGCGGCGGCCACACCATCGGACGGCCCGCTGAAACGCCCCAGGCGCTCCACACACTCAAAGAACCCGGTACGCGGCAGGCGGCTGGCGCCCTGGCTGATCACCAGGGAGCTGCGCAACGGTTGCTCGGCCTTGGCGTCCAGCGCCGCCAGGTGCTCCAAGGCAGCGGCCAGGGTTTGCATCGCCGGCGTCGGAAATTGCAGGCGCTCCAACAGTGCTCGGTAGGTCAGCAGATGGCGCTGGCGGCGCGCCTGGTCCAGTTCGTTAAGTAACCCATCCCAATGTTGACGACTGATACGTAGGCTCAAGATTCATCCCTCCAACCTGCAACGCCTAATTCCCAGGCCAGGCTGCGGCGGATTGCGGCATCCGGCTGACGTTCACCACTTTCGATCAATCCTAGATACGAGGGGCTGATGCCCACGGTGCGGGCCAACGCTTCAATCGCCAGGCCCTTGGCTTCACGCAAGCCGCGCAGGTCTGCGAGCGGGCGCAAATCCTGGTCAGGTGCGGCGTGTGCAGTAGGAGAAGGCGTCGGTGAAGGCTGTTGCTGACCGGCGGCTTTTAGCAGCGCCTGGTACTGATCCCATGGCAACACCGCGTACTCGGGTTCGCCATTGCGTGAAATTATCTGAATATCCATGACCGCCCCGTAGGATAACTGCACTTACTGAGTAAGCTCTTTCCTTAGGAGTGTAATCCTAACAGCCACAAAGGTCGCAGGGGGATAGCCACGTCATCCGTTTTTTTGCGGGTTTTCCTTGGCCAGCAAGGCCGGGGTGGCAGGCAAACGCTCAACCACCGCGAGTTTTTCCGGGCGCTGTGCGTCACGCCAGGCGCGAAACGCGCTCAGTTCACCTTCCAGGGTCTTCATGACCCACGCCAGTACGGCGATGTCGTCGAGCATGCCGAACATGGGGATAAAGTCCGGGATCGCATCAATCGGGCTGAGGAAATACATCAACCCCGCCACCACAGAGATCAGCGCCTTGGGGCTGATGGCTCGGTACTCGCCACGCCAGTAGGCCAGGCACAGGGATTGAAGCAGCTTGAGATCATCCTTGAGCTTACCCAGGCGGTTGCCCTGGCTGGAGCCTTTGGCGGCGACAGCGAACAGCAGGGTCGGCAAACGTCCACGGCCCAGCAAGCGTGCCGCCATGGGCAGGAAACGGGTGAAATTGAAGGGTGGTTTCATCTGTCACTCCAGTTCCATCAAACAGAAAGGTTATCCACACAAATTGTGGATAACCTTGTGAACAGAGCCTGTTTTACCGGCTGAAAGCCACGGTCTACAAGGCTTCCAGTCAGATCGGGCGTTTTTTGCGCACATCAAAAAAACCCAAGAATTCATTGACTTGGCGCAGATGTGCCGATACCCGTACTCGAGTCTTACATCAGACTGTTACAGCGTACGGGCGTTCGATCGGATGTCTACAGGTACTGATTTTGAAAACCCCGAAAACAACAACGCCCCGTCAAGACGGGGCGTTGCGTGTTCAAGCGCCGATTACTTCTTGGCGGCAGGTGCAGCAGGGGCTTCAGCCTTGGCTGGGTCCTTGATGGCCAGCAGTTCCAGGTCGAATACCAGCACCGAGTTTGCCGGGATTGCCGGGCTCGGACTCTGGGCGCCGTAGGCCAGGTCGGACGGGATGTACAACTCGACCTTCTCGCCTACGTGCATCAGTTGCAGGCCTTCGACCCAGCCAGGAATCACGCCGCTGACCGGCAGGTCAATCGGGCTGCCGCGATCCACGGAGCTGTCAAAGGTGGTGCCGTTGGTGAGCTTGCCGGTGTAGTGAACAGTCACCACGTCAGTTGGCTTAGGCTGTGGGCCGTCGGCTTTCTTGGTGATCTTGTACTGCAGGCCGGAAGCGGTGGTGACTACGCCGTCTTTCTTGGCGTTGTCTTCGAGGAATTTCTTGCCGGCGGCTGCCGACTCTTCGCTCATTTTGGTCATGCGTTCTTCAGCACGCTTCTGCAGTGCGGCAAACGCTTCAACCAGTTCGTCGTCTTTGAGCTTCTGCTCTTTCTTGCCGACGGCATCTTCGATGCCTTGGGCTACCGCTTTGGAATCCAGGTCATCCATGCCTTCCTGGGCAAGGCTTTTGCCCATGTTCAGGCCGATGCCGTAGGAAGCTTTCTGCGCCGGGGTTTTCAGCTCTACGCTGGTCTGCGAATCACAACCCGCAAGTACCAGGCTAACCAGGGCCACCGCCGCCGCCAACCGATGCTGTTTCATGCTATTTCCTTGTTCATGCGCCAAAAGGGCATTCGAATAAAGTCGCGAGCTTATCAGGCGGCCACGACCAATGGCTACCGGCATGTGAGCAGGAAACTTCCGATAAGTTCACGTGTTTAAAAGCATTTTCATTCATTATGGGAGCCCGCGACGGATCGCGGGACCGCCTCTCATCTGACTCATGGCCACTTGCCGCACCCGTGGCGTAGTGGCATAACAACGCGACCACTCGACAAGGCCGAGACAAGGATAGCCATCTTGCGCATTTTTTCCCGTGTTTTACTGCTGATACTCATCGCGCTGGGCCTGATCCTGGCCGTGGTGCTGTACTACACCGTCAACCCCAGGCTGCCCGACTACGTGCCGGTGGAACAGGTGCGCTACCAGGACCAATGGAGTGCCGCCGACCGCCAGACCTATTACTTCACGCCCCAGGGCACCCAAGTAAAAGGCCTGCACTACAACTGGTTCACCGCCCTGGAACTGCCGTTCTCCGAGCGGCGTTTTGCCACGCCGGAGTACCTGGCGCGCTTCGGTTTCCTGGTGGACCCCAAGCAGGTACCCACCACGCAAAACCCCGGCAACCTGCCCGTGGGCTTCGCCCGGCACAAAAACGCCGACAGCAACGTCGAGTACCTGGATATTACCTGCGCCGCCTGCCATACCGGCGAATTACACTTCAAGGGCCAGGCCCTGCGTATCGACGGCGGCTCGGCCCAACACGTACTGCCTTCCAGCGTACCCACCTTGCGCGGTGGCAGTTTCGGCCAGGCCCTGGTCGCCAGCCTCGCCGCCACCTACTACAACCCCTGGAAATTCGAGCGGTTTGCCCGCCAGGTGCTGGGGGATCGCTACGACGCCGAGCACAGCCAGTTGCGCGAGGACTTCAAACAGTCGCTGAACCAGTTCCTCAAGGTCGCCTGGAACGACACCCACCGCGGCCTCTACCCCACCGAAGAGGGACCAGGCCGCACCGACGCCTTTGGCCGAATCGCCAATGCCAGCTTTGGCGATGCCATTTCGCCAGACAACTACCGCGTCGCCAATGCGCCGGTGGACTACCCGCAGCTGTGGGACATCTGGACCTTCGACTGGGTGCAATGGAACGGCTCGGCCCAGCAACCCATGGCGCGCAATATCGGTGAAGCCCTCGGTGTAGGCGCGACATTGAGCTTTTTCGACGCCGCCGGCCAACCGCTTCAGGGCGATGCGCGCTACCCGTCGAGCGTCAGGGTGCGTGACCTCAACCGGATCGAAGAAACCCTGCAACGCCTCAAACCACCGACCTGGCCCGAGGACTTGTTCGGCCCCGTCGACAAGCCCCTCGCCGCCCAGGGCCGCGCGCTGTTCGCCGAGAACTGCGCCGGCTGCCATGTACCGGCCGTCACCGAGGAAAATGGCCGCCCGGTGCAGCAGCTGAAAATGCTGCCGGTGGAGTACATCGGCACCGACCCCGGCACCGCCAGCAACATTGCCGACCAGCGCTATGACCTCAGTGCCCTGCAGTGGGACCCGGCGGAACTGGCCAAGCTCAATGTCGAACTGCACCCCACCCCCACCGAGCCGCTGGACCTGAAGAAAATGTCCGTGGCCAAGGGCCTGGCCTACGTCACCGCCTTCGTCGAAGATCACGCCTACCGCGCCGCCGGCGTCACCGCGGCCGAGCGCCCGCGCCTGGATGGCTACGGCCTGCCCATTGGCGTGCGCGAGTTGCGTGCCTACAAGGCCCGCCCGCTGGCCGGTGTGTGGGCGACCCCGCCGTTCCTGCACAACGGCTCGGTGCCGACGATCTACCAGTTGCTCTCGCCTCAGGATGAACGCAGCACCACCTTCTATAAAGGCACCTTCAACTACGACCCGCGTCACCTGGGCTTTGAGACCGCAGCGTTCAAGAATGCCTTCCTGTTCGATACCAAACTCACCGGCAACCACAACAGCGGCCACGAATTCCGTGCCGGCAAGCGTGGCAATGGCGTTATCGGCCGCAGCTTGCTGCCGCAGGAACGCTGGGCACTGCTGGAATACCTCAAAGTGCTGGGCGGCCCGCTGGAGCAACAACTGCCATGATGATCCGATCTCGATACGACCAACCTTCCCTGCTCGCCCGCCTGTGGCTGGGCCTTGGCCGGTTTCTCGGCAAGACCCTGTTGTGGCTGGTGGGCCTCGGCCTGCTCGGCTGGCTGGCGAGCACGGCCTGGTTTGCCTGGCAGCACAGCGGACCGGTGTCGCCGGACGAGCAGATCCCTGCGGGTGAAGCGGCAATGACCCAGGGCATTATCCAGACCGCCGTGCGCATCGTTGACCAGCATCGCGAAGGCACGCGCTACCTGCGCGATGCCCACGCCAAGGCCCATGGTTGCGTGAAAGCCGAAGTCAGTGTGCTGGCCGATCTCGACCCGGCGTTGCGCCAGGGCGTATTTGCCGAACCAGGCAAGACCTGGCAGGCCATGATGCGCTTGTCCAACGGCAACGCCTACCCGCAGTTCGACAGCATCCGCGATGCCCGGGGCATGGCGCTCAAGCTGTTGGATGTGCCGGGCAAACAATTGCTCGCCGACCAGCAGGCCCGCACGGAACAGGACTTCGTGATGTTCAGCCACCCGAATTTCTTTGTCAGCGATGTGGCGGAGTACGCGCAGAACATCGGCGCCCAGGCGGATGGCAAGAAAGTCCTGGCGTTCTTCCCCAAGGCCGACCCGCGCAGTTGGCAGGTGCGTCACCTGTTTATCGCCCTGGCAACCCTGGCACCCGCACCGGCCAGCCCGACACAGACCACCTATTTTTCGGTATCGCCCTACAAGTTCGGCGCGGCCAATGCCAAGTTCCGTGTGGCGCCCGACCCACAGAGCTGCCCGGAATACGCCCTGCCCAAGCAGAACCAGGACCTGCCGAACTTCCTGCGCAGTGCCTTGAGCCAGCAGCTGTCCACCGACCGCGTGCCGGCATGTTTCGTGTTGCAGATCCAGCGGCAGAACCCGCAGAAATTCATGCCGATCGAAGACACCAGCATCGAGTGGAAGGAGAGCGATGCGCCCTACGAGAGCGTAGCCAAGGTGCGGATCCCGGCCCAGGATTTCGATACGCCCGAGCAGAACCTGGCGTGCGACAACCAGTCGTTCAACCCATGGTTTGGCGTAGCCGAGCATCGGCCCATCGGTGGCATCAATCGCTTGCGCAAGGCGGTGTATGAAGCGGTCAGCGATTACCGCCACAGCCGCAACGCCCCGTAAAGACTGCGTAACAATGGGCCCGGCGTCGTAAGGATTGCGTCGGGTCTATTGAGGCGCTTTCGCCGTAACTCTACCGTGGACGCCTACTCCATCACGTAGGAAGCCCATCGTGGAAAGCTCAACCCTAGGCATGATCGTCCTGACCATAATAGCCGTGTTCGGCACTGCGTCTTTTTGCTTCGAGCACTTGACCACGCGCCAGCCACGCAAGAAAAAGGTCAGGTAGCGTCAGCGCAAAGGCAAGGCGCAGAAAGGTCAAATCGCAGGCAAAAAAAACCCGCTCAATGAGCGGGATTTCTGTGGTGACCTGGCGTTCAGTGGGCCAGGTGACCGAATATGGCGCAGCGGACGGGACTCGAACCCGCGACCCCCGGCGTGACAGGCCGGTATTCTAACCGACTGAACTACCGCTGCGCGTAACACGTGAAGCGAATGGTGGGTGATGACGGGATCGAACCGCCGACCCTCTGCTTGTAAGGCAGATGCTCTCCCAGCTGAGCTAATCACCCTTCGTTTCGGTGTGGGCGCATCATACACCAAAAAATCGTAATGTCTTGATTTAAATGCAATTTATTCAAAAAAAGTTCATCGTACGATTTTTTTCCATATTCCAGACAGCAAAAAGCCCGCGATCAGGCGGGCTTTCTGTGGTGACCTGGCGTTCAGCGTTCCAGGCTACCGAATATGGCGCAGCGGACGGGACTCGAACCCGCGACCCCCGGCGTGACAGGCCGGTATTCTAACCGACTGAACTACCGCTGCGCGTAACACATGAAGCGAATGGTGGGTGATGACGGGATCGAACCGCCGACCCTCTGCTTGTAAGGCAGATGCTCTCCCAGCTGAGCTAATCACCCTTCGTCTCGGTGTGGCGCGCATTCTACGGAGCGACCTTGGGTCTGGCAAGCACTTTCTTAAATCTTTTTTTTGAGGCCTTCCAATGGCTTAGGCAGGGTTGGCCTGGGGCGCTATCAAGAGAATAATGCCCCCCTTTGTATAAAGGAGAGACTCACCCCATGTGGTTCAAGAACCTGCTTATCTATCGCCTGACCCAAGATCTGCCTGTTGATGCCGAGGCGTTGGAAGCGGCCATGGCCACCAAACTGGCGCGCCCTTGTGCAAGCCAGGAGTTGACCACCTACGGTTTCGTCGCGCCTTTCGGTAAAGGCGAGGACGCTCCCCTGGTTCACGTCAGCGGTGACTTCCTGCTGATCGCCGCCCGCAAGGAAGAACGCATCCTGCCGGGTAGCGTGGTGCGTGACGCACTGAAAGAGAAAGTCGAAGAGATCGAAGCCGAGCAAATGCGCAAGGTCTATAAAAAGGAACGCGACCAGATCAAGGATGAAATCATCCAGGCCTTCCTGCCCCGCGCCTTTATTCGTCGTTCGTCGACCTTTGCCGCCATCGCGCCGAAACAGGGCCTGATCCTGGTGAACTCCGCCAGCCCGAAACGCGCCGAAGACCTGCTCTCCACCCTGCGGGAAGTGATCGGCACCCTGCCGGTTCGCCCACTCACCGTGAAGACCGCGCCCACGGCCATCATGACCGACTGGGTCACCACCCAGAAACCGGCCGCTGACTTCTTCGTCCTCGACGAATGCGAACTGCGCGACACCCACGAAGACGGCGGCATTGTGCGTTGCAAGCGCCAGGACCTGACCGGCGAAGAAATCCAGTTGCACCTGACCACCGGCAAAGTCGTGACCCAATTGTCCCTGGCCTGGCAGGACAAGCTGTCCTTCATGCTCGACGACAAGATGACCGTCAAGCGCCTGAAGTTCGAAGACCTGCTGCAAGACCAGGCGGAACAGGACGGTGGTGAAGAGGCCCTGGGTCAACTGGACGCCAGCTTCACGCTGATGATGCTGACCTTCGGTGACTTCCTGCCGGCGCTGATCGAAGCCCTTGGCGGCGAAGAAACCCCGCAAGGTATCTAAGCCGTTTGAAGATCAAATTGTGGGAGGGGAATTGCCCCTCACACATTTGATCGCATTTGCACTTCAAGAATCTAATAACAAGGACACCCCCATGCGCGCACTCGCCGCCTTGAGCCGCTTCGTCGGCAATACCTTCGCCTACTGGGTGTTGATCTTCGCCGTTGTCGCGTTCCTCGAGCCCAGCTGGTTCATCGGCCTGAAAAGCGCCATCGTCCCGCTGCTGGGCCTGGTGATGTTCGGCATGGGGCTGACCCTCAAACTTGAAGACTTCGCCGAAGTCGCTCGCCACCCGTGGCGCGTGGCTCTGGGCGTGGTCGCGCATTTCGTGATCATGCCGGGGGTGGCCTGGCTGCTGTGCCAGGCCTTTCACCTGCCGCCGGAAATTGCCGTCGGCGTGATCCTGGTCGGTTGCTGCCCAAGCGGCACCTCCTCCAACGTGATGACCTGGCTGGCCCGTGGCGACCTGGCGCTGTCGGTGGCCATCGCTGCCGTCACCACCCTCCTCGCCCCGCTGCTCACCCCGGCGCTGATCTGGCTGTTGGCCTCGGCCTGGTTGCCGGTGTCGTTCATGGAGTTGTTCTGGTCGATCCTGCAAGTGGTGCTGCTGCCGATCGTGCTCGGCGTGGTCGCGCAACGCGTGCTCGGCGAGCGGGTCCGCCATGCGGTGGACGTGCTGCCCCTGGTGTCGGTGGTCAGCATTGTGATCATCGTCGCCGCGGTAGTGGCTGCCAGCCAGGCGAAAATTGCCGAATCGGGCCTGCTGATCATGGCTGTGGTGATGCTGCACAACAGCTTCGGCTACCTGCTGGGCTACTTCACCGGCCGCGTGTTCAAGTTGCCATTGGCCCAACGCAAGTCGTTGGCGCTGGAAGTGGGCATGCAGAACTCAGGGCTGGGCGCCGCCTTGGCCAGTGCGCACTTTTCGCCGTTGGCAGCAGTGCCCAGTGCGTTGTTCAGTGTCTGGCACAATATTTCCGGGGCATTGCTGTCAACGTATTTCCGCCGCATGAGCGAGAAGGAAGACCGCCGCGTAATGGAGAACACGCCGCAAACTTGATCGCATGATCAATTTTCGGCACTCTACCGAGCTTCGCGGGGACGACCTCGCGACGCTGTCGAGGCGCACAATCCGGGGACGACCCCGCCTATGGAAGCGAGGTCATCATGTCCTGGATCATTCTGTTTTTTGCCGGCTTGTTCGAAGTCGGCTGGGCCGTCGGCCTGAAGTACACCGACGGTTTCAGCAAGCCACTGCCCACGGCCCTGACGATTGCAGCCATGGCCATCAGCCTCGGCCTGCTGGGGCTGGCCATGAAAGAACTGCCCCTGGGCACCGCCTATGCCATCTGGACCGGCGTGGGTGCGGTGGGCACCGTGATTGCCGGGATTGTCCTGTTCGGGGAGTCCATGGCGTTGTTTCGATTGGCCAGTGTGGCGTTGATCATTTGCGGGCTTGTTGGGCTTAAGATCAGCGCTTAGGCCGCTACCGCCATCGGGGGCAAGCCCCCGATGAGTCCGGAACATCCAGCACAGAACTACCTGACACTCCCCCGCAAAACACCCACCACCGCCTGCAACTGCGCAGGCGTAGCCGCCCCCACGGCAACAGGCTCACCCGCCACCAATACCACCCGCGACCAGATCCGATGAAAGAAGCCCTTGTGCGGATCGCGGCTGAAGAAACTCCCCCACAGCCCCTGCAACGCCATCGGAATCACCGGCACCGGTGTCTCTTCCAGGATGCGCGTCACCCCACCACGGAACTCATTCATCTCGCCATCCGCCGTCAATTTGCCTTCCGGGAAGATACACACCAACTCCCCGTCCTTCAGGTACTGGGCAATGCGCGTGAAGGCCTTTTCGTAGATCTGGATATCTTCATTGCGCCCGGCAATCGGAATCGCCCCGGCGGTGCGGAAGATAAAGTTCAGCACCGGCAAACGGTAGATCTTGTAGTACATGACAAAGCGAATCGGCCGACGCACCGCGCCACCGATCAACAACGCATCGACAAACGACACGTGATTGCACACCAGCAACGCTGCGCCTTCGTCCGGGATCAGGTCGAGGTTGCGATGCTCCACGCGGTACATGGAGTGGCTGAGCAGCCAGATCATGAAGCGCATGGTGAACTCGGGGACGATCTTGAAGATGTAGGCGTTGACCGCGATGTTGAGCAGCGACACCACCAAGAACAACTCCGGGATCGACAGCTTGGCCACGCTCAGCAGCAGGATCGACACGATCGCCGATACCACCATGAACAGCGCATTGAGAATGTTGTTGGCGGCGATCACCCGCGCCCGCTCGTTCTCGGCGGTACGCGACTGGATCAGCGCGTACAGCGGCACGATATAGAAGCCGCCGAACACACCCAGGCCAAGGATATCGAACAACACCCACCAGGCTTGGCCGTAGCTGAGCACCGCGAGCCAATCGTTGGCCTGGACGTTCTGCGGGAAACCGCCGGAATGCCACCACAGCAGCAGGCCGAACACCGTCAGGCCGAACGAGCCAAACGGTACCAGGCCGATTTCCACCTTACGCCCGGAGAGTTTTTCGCAGAGCATCGAGCCCAGGGCGATGCCCACCGAGAACACCGTGAGGATCAGGGTCACCACGGTTTCATCGCCGTACAACCATTCCTTGGCGTAGGCCGGGATCTGCGTCAGGTAGATCGCGCCGACAAACCAGAACCACGAGTTACCGACAATCGAGCGCGACACCGCGGGCGTCTGCCCCAGGCCCATGCGCAGCGTGGCCCAGGACTGGGTGAAGATATTCCAATCCAGGCGCAGTTGCGGCGTGGATGCGGCCGCCCGTGGAATGCTGCGGCTGGCCAGGTAACCCAGCACCGCCACGCCGACAATCGCCACCGCCACGATCGGCGCGTAATGGGTGGACGACATCATGATACCGGCGCCAATGGTGCCGGCCAGGATGGCCAGGAACGTACCCATCTCCACCAGGCCGTTGCCACCTACCAGCTCATCTTCGTGCAGGGCCTGGGGCATGATCGAGTACTTCACCGGACCGAACAGCGCCGAATGGGTACCCATGGCAAACAACGCCAGCAGCATCAATTCCAAATGGTTGAACAGGAAGCCTGTGGCACCGACGGCCATGATCACGATCTCGCCGATCTTGATCGCACGGATCAACGCATCCTTGTTGAATTTTTCGCCAAACTGCCCGGCCAGCGCCGAAAACAGGAAGAACGGCAGGATAAACAGCAAGGCGCACAGGTTGACCCAAATGCTGCGGTCACCGTCGATGGTGAGCTTGTAGAGAATCGCCAGGATCAGCGATTGCTTGAAGATGTTGTCGTTGAAAGCGCCCAGCAACTGGGTGATGAAAAACGGCAGGAAGCGCCGTGTGCGCAGCAAGGTGAATTGTGAGGGGTGGCTCATCGTCCGTGTTCCTGCGTGGCCTAATAGTTATCAGGCCACGACTTTACCTAACTCCGCTTACTTATTCCCTAGTCCTGCAATGCACGGCGAAACAAAAAGCTCTCCCTTATAGGCGCCCTGCACGGTGCGCTTGGCCACGATCAGCCACATCAGCGCCAACCCCACCACCAGCAGGCTACCGAAGGCGCTGAAGAAGCCCAGGTGCAGCAGGCTCGCCAACTTCAGCGTGGCCAGGGCGTACACCCCCAATGGGAAGGTAAAGCCCCACCAACCGAGGTTGAACGGGATACCGCCGCGCAGGTAACGCAGGGTGATCAATACCGCGATCAGCATCCACCACAAGCCGAAGCCCCACAGGGTGATGCCTGCGACCAGGCCGAGCCCATTGGCTATTTCACCCACGCCGGACAAGCCATTGGCGGCAAAGATCGCCGGAGCATCGCCGCCCAGCAACAACATGCCCAGGGCACCGGTACCGATCGGGCCCAGCGCCAGCCAGCTCGACGCCGCCATGTTGGCGTGGGGCAGTTTGTGCAGGGCCATGCGCAACATCAGGATGGTCAGGATGCTGAACGCCACCGGCAGGGAAAACGCCCACAACACGTAGCTGGTCACCAGCATCACCAGTTGCGAATGAGCGTCCGCCAGGTGCGGCGCGAGCAAGCCGCCGCTGGCTGCGGCGACTTCGGCCGCCACCACCGGCAGCAACCAGACCGCAGTCATCTGATCGATGCTGTGTTCCTGGCGGGTGAACATCATGAAGGGAATCAGCACACCGCAGGCCAGGGCCATCGCCACATCCAGCCACCACAGGGCTTCGGCCAACGCAATCACATCGGCGCCCCAACGCGGCAGGCCAAACAGCAGCAAGCCATTGAGAATGGTCGCCAGGCCCATGGGGATGGTGCCGAAGAACATCGAGACCGTGGAGTGCCCGAAAATCCGCCGCGCCTCGTGGAAAAACATCACCCAGCGCGCGGTATACAGGGCACTGAACAGAATGAACAGACCAATGGTGAACCACCACAGTGCTTCGGCAATGGCCTGCACACCTGGCAGGTTGACCGGCCATTGCGCCAGGGCCAGCGCCAGCACACCGGTGCCCATGGTCGCGGCGAACCAGTTGGGGGTGAATTGGCGAATCACTTCCCGAGGCCGGGTCAGGTGACTGAAGGGTTTGTAGCTGATGGTCGTCGAGCAGTTCATGATGGCAATCCTCTTCCTCGCATGAGGTTGAGGCCATGGTAGAACCTGATCGATTATCTATATAACGGGTAATATCTCTAACTGTTATCTACTTTACAGATATGCAGGCCGCCTTGGATTTTGCCGAATCCTGCAGCAGCAAGGCGACCAACGCCCCGAGGGCCAGCAGGATCAGTACAGCGCCGTAACCGTCGGTGGTGACGATCAGGCCAAAGCTGCGAATCAGGTTGCCCGCCAGCAGCGAAGGTAAGCAGAACGCCAAATAACTCAGCACATAGAATGCCGACATCAAGCCTGCCCGTTCATGGGGCAAAGCCAGCGGCACCACACTGCGCAATGCGCCGAGAAAGCCGGCGCCGAAGCCGCTGCCGGCGATCAATGTGGCGATAAAAAACAGCGGCAGGCTGGCGCTGTGCACCGCAGTAAGGATCAGCGCCACCCCCACCGCCAGCAGCGTCGCGCCCAGGCGCAGCACCTTGCTGGCCGGGCGATTGCGCAGGGTGAAGATCATCAGCGCGCCACTCAACGTCAGCACCGCCACCAGGCCGCCACCGATAAGGTTCGATGTAGAGCCTGTCGCCGCCCGTACCAGCGACGGCGCCAGGGACAGGTAAAAGCCCCCCATCGCCCACACCGCCACGTCCACCGGCAATGACAGCCACAACGCGCGACGCGCCTGGGGCGGCACATGCAGCGTGGGGCGCAGGGAGGCCAGTGCACCGGGAATACGATCAACGGTTTCCGGCAGGCGCCACACATACAGCGCCTGCATCAGCATCAGCGCCAGCAGCGTCCAGTAGATCAACTGCGTCGGCAGTGGCGCGAACTCCGCCAGCACGCTGCTGCCCATCGCACCGCACGCCATGCCCAGCAGCGGTGCCACGCTGTTGACCAGCGGGCCCTGCTGGCGGTCGGTGTCGAGCAAGGCCGCGCCCAGCACCGCCGTGGCCATGCCGGTGGCAAACCCCTGTACGGTACGCGCAGCGATCAGCCAGGCCACGCTGTCTTCATTGATAAACAGCAGCATCGCCAACATATTCAGGACCAACGCCGTAAAAATCACTGGCCTGCGTCCCAGGTGGTCCGACAGCGAGCCCACGGTCAACAGCGCCGCCAACAGGCTCAAGGCGTACACGCCAAAGATCAGCGTGAGCGTGCCCGCCGAAAAATGCAGACCCTCCTGGTACAGGTGATACAACGGAGTCGGCGCACTGGAAGCGGCGAGAAACGTCAGCAACGTGACCGCGAGGAACACCAGGCTGGAACGATGAGAAGTGAGGCTGGACATGGGCACGCTCCGCTAAAGCTAATTTTTTGCTTTTGCGGAGTGTGCTACTCGCCGGCGCTTAAAGCAAATTCTTTGTGTTAAGGTCACACGCATGGCGATAAAAGAAGGCCTCCGCCCGGGGGGCCGCAGTGCCCGGGTACAGGAATCGGTCCATTCGGCCGTGCGTGAATTGCTCGAAACCCATGAGCGCTCCAGTGTCACGGTGCCGATGATTGCCGCGCGCGCAGGCGTAACGCCCTCGACCATCTATCGGCGCTGGGGCGACCTCTCGGTGCTGCTGGCGGATGTGGCCCTGGCGCGTATGCGCCCCGACAGCGAGCCCGCCAACACCGGCAGCCTGCGTGGCGACTTGCGGGCGTGGGCCGAGCAATACCTGGATGAGATGAGTTCGGAGCCGGGCCGCAACATGATGCGCGACCTGCAATGCAGGGGGACGCCGGGCTACTGCGTGAGCATCTTGAGTGGGCAGCTGCAGGCGATTGTCGACCGTTATCCGCACCAGTCGCCACCGAGCGTGGACCACTTGATCAATCTGCTGGCAGCGCCGACGGTGTTTCGTATTCTGTTCTCAAGCGCGCCGCTGACGGTTGAAGAGCTGCACGCGCTGATCGAGCTGGCACTGAAAGCCTGAAGACCTGACACAAAAACCAAATGTGGGAGGGGGCTTGCTCCCGATAGCGGTATGTCAGTCAGCTTATCTGTAGCTGACACATCGCAATCGGGAGCAAGCCCCCTCCCACATTTTTTGACCGCGTTTTATCAGGTACGCATCCCGCGCCCGCTCACCAGCAGCTTGGCGCAACCGATATACAACACCACAGTCGCCACCAGCATGAAGGTGATCGCCACGCTGATCTTGATATCCGACACGCCCAGGATGCCGTAGCGGAAGGCGTTGACCATGTGCAGCACCGGGTTGGCCAGCGACACGGTCTGCCAGAACGGCGGCAGCAAGGTGATGGAGTAGAAGACCCCGCCCAGGTAGGTCAGCGGCGTCAGCACGAAAGTCGGGATGATCGAGATGTCATCGAAGTTGCGTGCAAACACGGCGTTGATAAACCCCAGCAGCGAGAAGATGGTCGCCGTCAGCACCACCACCAGAATGGTGACGCCGAGGTGATGCACCTGCAGGTGGGTGAAGAACAGTGATAGCAGCGTCACGATCACGCCCACCATCAAGCCGCGCAGTACGCCACCCAGGGTGTAGCCGATCAAAATGGTATGCGGCGACACCGGCGAGACCATCAGCTCTTCGATGGAGCGCTGGAACTTACTGCCGAAGAAACTGGAGACCACGTTGCCGTAGGAGTTGGTGATCACCGACATCATGATCAGGCCCGGCACGATGTACTCCATATAGGTGAAACCACCCATGTCGCCGATCTGCCGGCCGATCAGGTTACCGAAGATCACAAAGTACAACACCATGGTGATCGCCGGCGGCAGCAGGGTCTGCGGCCAGATCCGGGTAAAGCGCTTCACTTCGCGGTAGACGATGGTCTGCAGTGCGACGAGGTTGGGTTGCAGCTCAGAACTCATACCGCCACCTTCGTCAGATTTTTCTCCACCAGGGACACGAACAACTCCTCAAGGCGATTGGTTTTATTACGCAGGCTCAGCACGTCGATGTTCTGCGCCGCCAACTGGGTGAACAACGCAGTGATGCCCATGGCTTTATCCACCTGGACTTCCAGGGTGTGGCTGTCCACCAGGCGGCTGGGGTAGCCGAGCAGTTGCGGCGGTGCCGACAGGTTGTTCTTCAGGTCGAGCAGGAAGGTTTCCACATGCAGTTGGCCCAGCAGGTTACGCATGCTGGTGTTCTCGACGATGGTGCCGTGGTCGATGATGCCGATGTTGCGGCACAGCTGCTCAGCCTCCTCCAGGTAATGGGTGGTGAGGATGATGGTGATGCCCTTCTCGTTCAGCTCGGTGAGGAAGGTCCACATCGAACGACGCAGTTCGATGTCCACGCCGGCGGTGGGCTCATCGAGGATCAACAGGCGCGGTTCATGCACCAGTGCGCGGGCAATCATCAGGCGACGCTTCATGCCGCCGGACAGCGAGCGGGACGGCACGTCGCGCTTGTCCCACAGGCCCAACTGGGTCAGGTATTGCTCGGCGCGCTCCTTGGCAACTTTCGCCGGGATGCCGTAGTAGCCAGCCTGGGTCACGACAATGTCGAAAGTCTTTTCGAACTGGTTGAAGTTGAATTCCTGGGGCACCACACCGATGGAGCGCTTGAGCGCCGCCGGGGATTTGTCCAGGTCGTGGCCGAAGATATTCACCGTGCCGCTGGTCTTGTTGACCAGAGTGGAGAGGATACCGATGGTGGTGGATTTGCCGGCGCCGTTGGGGCCGAGCAAGGCGAAGAAGTCACCTTCGGCAACGTCCAGATCGATACCACTCAGGGCCTGGAAACCGTTGCCGTAGGTTTTGGTTAGCTGCCGGATGGACAGAGCGGAACTCATATCGGAATACGCACCAAAGAAGGGAATAGAAAGAGTAGATGAGGGCGCAGCGCAGGTAGTTCAACGGCGGCGCATGACAGGCATGGTGCTTGCCCGCGCCGCACAAGTACAGTCACCTGTATTAATAGTCAGTATTAAGTCAACGCGGTCATGACCGCCTTGCGGTAGGCCGGGCGCTGTTGCAGACGCTGGTACCAGGCCTCTAGGTTGGGCATCGCAGGGCGTTCGATGGGCATCTCGAACCAGGCGTAGATAAAGCAGCCGAGGGGAATATCACCTACGCCGAAGGTGTCGCCCGACAGGTAAGGCTGCTCGGCCAATGCATTGTTCACGGTGCTCAGTGCATCGATACAGGCCTGACGCCCGGCGTTGATGCTGTCCCAGTCCTGCTTCTGCGCCGGGGTGCGCACAACGCCCCAGAACACGGCCTTGAACGGCTCGGCGAGGGTCGAGGTGGTCCAGTCCATCCATTTCTCGGCGCTGGCACGCGCCTGCAGGTCGCTCGGGTAGAACGCCGACGCGTGCTTGGCGCAGAGGTAGCGCACGATGGTGTTGGACTCCCACAACACAAAGTCGCCATCCTCGATCATCGGCACGCGGCCATTCGGGTTCAATGCCCGGTATTGCGGCGTGTCTACCACGCCAAAAGCCCCGCCCGCATCAATTGCCTCATAGTCCAGGCCGAGTTCCTCGGCGCACCACAGTGCTTTCCTGACGTTTGATGAATTTTTACGACCCCAGATCTTCAGCATGACCGCGCCTTTTTGTTGATGAACATGGCTGGATGAACGCAGCAGCATACGCCGGTTCACCCGCGGCTCAAATCGCTCGGCAAGTCGCCCGACAAGATCGGCATCTGTTCAGCAAACAGGTGTGGGTAACATTTCTCCAGATGGGCGAAGAAGAAATCCTCGGGCACATCGGGAAACTGCCCATGGTCCACCACGTACTCCATCGAGCGCTGCCCCTGGCGGTTGAATGCATGGAATACGCTGTCGCTGATCCCGTCGAAGTCCAGTGGTGGTACGTCGAACACCTCACAGAGTTGGCGGTTGAACGCCGGCGTCGCCTTGACCCAGCGGCCGTCCAGGTAAAGCTCGGTGTAGCCATGCATGGCAAACACATCGCTTTTGAGCAACGCGATCAGGCGCGGTGTCGACAGGTGATTGCGCACATCCGCAAGACCGATGCGCGCCGGGATGCCGCAGTGACGGGCGCAGGCGGCGAGCAAGGTGGCCTTGGGCACGCAATAGCTTTCGCCGGCGGCCAGGGCGAAGCTGGCATTCAAGGTGGCGGGATCGCGGCTGAAGGTGTAGGGGTTATAGCGAATCGCCTCACGCACGGCGTAATAGAGACTGACCGCCTGGTCACGTAAATTCGCGCTGGAGCCGCGGTGTTTTTCGGCGAACTCCACCACCGCAGGGTGGTCACTATCGATGAAGCGGCTGGGACTCAGATACGTATCCATGAGCTTGATCTCCGAAGGAAGCCTGGAGTTTAACGACAGGTCCGCCACGGAGATAACGACGATTCGGCCAAATGTCGGCGCCTGATGCCAGGTGTTCCCAGTACAACTTGTAACACCCTGATCACCCCGCTTGTTCGGATGCCGACTAAGCTCCCTGGTGGTTTCGCCCCTGGTTTCACGGAGGATTGAATATGCTGTTGTTGTGGATACTGGTTCTGGTGGTCGGCATTGCCTACCTGGCACATCGCCGCGTCGCCCCCCTGCCCGCCCTGGGCGTGGTCGCCGTTTACCTGCTGGCGATGGGCGCCTGGAGCCATGCACCGGGTTGGCTGCTGCTGATTTTCTGGGTATTGATCGCTGTGGTGGCCGCGCCCTTGCTGCTGCCGGACCTGCGCCGCCAATACTTCACCAAGCCGCTGTTCAGCTGGTTCCAGAAAGTCTTGCCGCCGATGTCCGAGACCGAGCGCGACGCCATCGACGCCGGCACCGTGTGGTGGGACGGCGAACTGTTCAGCGGTCGTCCCGACTGGGACAAGCTGCTGGCCTACCCCAAGGTGCAACTGACCGAGGAAGAACAGGCCTTTATCGACGGTCCCACCGAAGAACTCTGCGCCATGGTCAGCGACTGGGAAATCGGCCAGGCCATGGACCTGCCGCCGGCAGCGTGGGAGCACATCAAGACCCACGGTTTCTTCGCCCTGATCATTCCCAAGGAATATGGCGGCAAGGGCTTCTCCGCTTATGCCCACTCCCAGGTCGCGATGAAACTCGCCACCCGCAGCGGCGACCTGGCCTCCACAGTGATGGTGCCCAACTCCCTCGGCCCGGCCGAATTGCTGTTGCATTACGGCACCGACGAACAACGCAACCACTACCTGCCACGCCTGGCGCGTGGCGATGACATCCCCTGCTTCGCCCTCACCGGCCCGCTGGCGGGCTCCGATGCCGGCGCCATGCCTGACACGGGGGTGATCTGCAAAGGCGAATGGGAAGGCAAGGAAACCCTCGGCCTGCGCCTGAACTGGGAAAAACGCTACATCACCCTTGGCCCGGTCGCGACCCTGCTGGGCCTGGCCTTCAAGGCCCACGATCCAGACCACCTGCTGGGTGAAGAAGAAGACCTGGGCATCAGCCTCGCACTGATCCCTACCGACACCCCCGGTGTGGAAATCGGCCGTCGCCACCTGCCCCTCGGCGCCGCGTTCATGAACGGTCCGAACTACGGCAAGGACGTGTTCATCCCCTTGGAATACCTCATCGGCGGCCAGGAAATGCTCGGCAAAGGCTGGATGATGCTGATGAACTGCCTGTCGGTCGGCCGTTCGATCTCCCTGCCCGCCGTGGGTACCGGCGCCGCCAAGTTCACCAGCCTGGTCACCGGCCAGTACGCCCAGGTGCGCGAGCAGTTCAACGTACCGCTGTCAGCCTTCGAAGGTATTCAGGAAGCCCTGGCGCGCATCGGCGGCAACGCCTGGCTGATGGACAGCGCACGCATGCTCACCGCCAATGCCGTGGACCTTGGGGAAAAACCCTCGGTGCTGTCGGCGATCCTCAAGTACCACCTGACCGAACGCGGCCGCGAGTGCATCAGCCACGCCATGGACGTACATGGCGGCAAGGGCATCATCATGGGCCCGAACAACTACCTGGGCCGCAGCTGGCAGGGCGCGCCGATCTTCATCACCGTGGAAGGCGCGAACATCCTCTCGCGCAACCTGATGATCTTCGGCCAGGGTGCCATCCGCTGCCATCCGTTCGTGCTCAAGGAAATGGCGCTGGCCGGGCGTGAGGACCACGATCAGGCGCTGAAGGAGTTCGACGGGCTGCTGATGCAACACATTGGTTTTGCCGTGAGCAATGCCGCCAGCACCCTGGTGCTGAACCTCGGCGTGGGGCACTTCGAGAAAGCCCCGGGCAACCGTTTGAGCCAGGGTTATTTCCGCGCATTGAACCGCCAGGCTGCCGCGTTCGCGCTGCTGGCGGACCTGAGCATGATGCTGCTGGGTGGCGAGTTGAAACGCCGCGAACGCCTGTCGGCACGCCTCGGTGACGTGCTAAGCCATATGTACCTGGCGTCGGCGGCACTCAAGCGTTACCACGACCTGGATTCGCCGGATCACTTGGAACCGCTGTTCGCCTGGGCCATGGAAGAAAGCCTCGGCGAGTCCGAGCGTGCGTTGGATGAGCTGCTGAGCAACTTCCCGAATAAAGTGCTGGGCTGCCTGCTGCGGGTGATTGTATTCCCGTTCGGGCGTCGCCATACCGGTCCGTCCGATGCGCTGGATGCCGAAGTGGCCGCGGTGATTGGCCGCGCCAAAGGCGACCCGACCCTGGAAGAATTGCTGGCCGGCTGCTACCGCCCACAATCGGCAGAAGATCCAGTGGGCGCTCTGCAACACGCCTACGATCTATTGGGTGCCAGCCATCCATTGCAGAAAAAACTGCACACCGCGCTCAAAAGTGGCCAGGTCAAACCCGCTGCCGGCGAACATGCGATCGATGCCGCCCTGCACGCCGGTGTGCTGCAACCGGCGGAAGCGCAGAGCTTGCGCGACGCCGAAGCGGCACGGCGCAAGGTGATCGACGTGGATGATTTCAGCAAGGAAGAGCTGGTACACGCTGAAGGTAAAGTCCGCTGAGTCCGGCGGTCATATAAAAACGGGCGCGAGAGGCATATACTCTCGCGCCCGTTTTTGCTTTAGAGGACTTATCTCGTGTCCAACGTCGTTGCCGATCATCTCGTCTTGCTCGACCACCTGCGCAGCATCCTGGTTGCCGTCGGCGAAGCCGAACAGGTGCCCGAGGAAAGCCACACCCTGTTCCTGGAGCGCTTCGACGAACTGCGCGCCCTGCTGCCGATCGACCCGATCGAAAGCCAGTACCTGGGCCAGGACCTGATGAGCCAGGTCATCCTGCGCTACCCGCAGATCGCCCACCTGGTCCCGCGCGACCTGCTGTGGTTCTTCGGCGGCGATTGCCTGCACTTCATGCCCGACGAAGAACTGGACCTGTACCAGGCCCTGGAAGAGCGTCGCTTTGAAGCCGAACAAAACGACGAACCCTTCGACTGGAACCAGGAAAAGCAACTGCTGGCCATGCCGCAGGACCAAAGCAAACACTGATTGTTCAAGACACTGCATAACTGAATGCGGGAGGGAGCAAGCCCTCCTCCCACATTTTCGACCGTGCGCCTATCGCCGGCGCAATGTCGGCTCCCTCGCCATGCACTCCACCAGATAATCGATAAACACCCGAAGCTTCGGCGGCAGGTAACGCGTGGGCGAATGCAACAACCACGCTTCGCCATGGTAGGACGCAATAAAGTCCCACCCGGGCAGCACCTGTACCAACCGCCCCTCCTCCAACGCATGCCGCGCGGTGAAATACGGCAAGCTGCCAATTCCCACGTGCTGCAACACCGCATCCAGCCGAACGCCGGTGTGGTTCGCCGCATAACGTCCACGCACGCCGACCGTCACCGCCTTGCCGCCCTGGCGGAATTTCCAGCGTGAATCCCCCGGGGTTTCACCGAGATAGATGCAACTGTGCGCCAGCAAATCATGGGGATGCTCCGGCGCACCATGCTCGGCTAGATACTGCGGCGTGGCACAGAGTAAATGCTCAATCGGCAATAACTGCCGCCCCACCAGGCCCGGCGGCGGGCTGTCGGTGATGCGGATGCTGAGGTCGACATTGTCATCGATCAGGTCCACATGCCGGTCCTCGAGGATCAATTGCACATCCACCCTGGGATAACGCCGCAGGAACTCCGGCATATGCGGGTGCACCACAAACCGCCCCACCGCCTTCGGCACACTGACCCGCACCAGGCCCTCGGCCTCGTGGGTGAACTGGCCGCTGATTTCCATCACTGAGCGCGCCGCGCTGACCATTTCCTGGCAGCGCTTGAAAACCTCCTCACCGGCTTCACTCAGGCGCAATTTGCGCGTGGTGCGTTGCAGCAAACGGGTGGACAGGGCCTTTTCCAGGCGCGAAATACTGCGGCTTACCGCCGACGGCGAAACACTCAACTGCCGCGCCGCTTCGGAGAAGCTGCCGGTCTCTACTACCTTGACGAAAATCGCCATTTCGCCCAGCAGCGGCAAAGGAAGATTGATGCTCATGACGCACAGGTCCATTGATATTTGAGCGGATTATCACCTATCCAGGCACTATTTATACTGCCCGCAGAACCCTGATGCGGATGTAGAAAATGACCGAGCGCCTGTTTTTCACCCATGACCACCTGACCGCCGAGCTTGAAGTACTCAGTTGCACCCCCTGCGAGGGCCAGTTTGCGGTCGTTTTGCAGTCGACGATTTTCCATCCCCAAGGCGGTGGCCAGCCGTTCGATACCGGCTGGCTGGGCGACAGCCAGGTGCTGCGAGTCACCCAGGAAACCGATCGCGTGGTGCACTATGTCAACCAACCGGTGGAACCGGGCCCCATCACCGCGCGGGTCGACGAACCACGCCGCGCCCTGCACACCCGCCTGCACTCCGCCGGGCATTTGATCGGCAACGCTGGCGAAACCCTGGGTTGGATGCCGATCAAGGCGCACCACTGGCCAGGTGAAGGCAAGATCACTTTTATCCGTGGCGAAACCGCGCAAGCCATGGACGCCGAGATCATTCAACAGCAGATCAACCAATGGATCGCCGCCGACTACCCGCGCCATATGGCCCTGGACGACGGCACCCGCGAAGTGGGCTTCGGTGATCTGCCCACCTACGCTTGCGGCGGTACCCATGTGCAAACGCTGGGCGAGTTGGGTCAGGTAACGATCCTGGCGCTTTCGGAGAAAAAGGGTGCGTTGTCGGTGCGTTACAGCCTGGACTAGAGAGCAGAGTCGGGTGCTATCGAGTTTTTAGATAAGCCTCCCAGTGGTCTCCCGGGCACACCTTGGCAGTGGTAGTGTGTCGAAATATTTCTGACATATTGATCAGGAATCCCCCATTTCCCTTTGCAAAGGAATGCCCCTGACCATGCACTTTCGACTCAAGCAATTAGCGGCTGCCACCCTGTTCGCGGCCGGCCTTTCGGTGATGACCACACCTGCCTTTGCCAACATCACCCCAGAGCAAAGCACGGCGATCCTGACGAGCTTCAGCGAAACGTCGGTCACGGATTTCCGTGGTTTCCTCGGCACCCTGGCCAAAGGCGACCTGGGCAAGGCCAACGACGTAGGCCCGGCGATCGGTGCCTTCCTCGATAACAAAACCCTGACCGCCGACCAGCAGAACGAAATCCATCGCCTTTTGGGTATTTACACCCGAGTGAAATACGGCAAAGCCGCCCTCGATACCTTGCGCGAACTGGTGGAAATTCCGACCTTCAACGTGGACGGCATGCCGCAGTACAAAAATCCGGAATTCATCCGGATTGCCGCCAAGATCCAGGCCCTGGCCAAGACCTTCAACCTGAACTTCCGCAACGTCGACAACCGCGTGTACGAGATTTCCCTGGAAGGCAACGGCGACGAAGTGGTGGGTATCCACGCCCACGCCGACGTGGTGCCGGTGACGCCGGAGAACTGGGTGTTGAAAGACGGCACCAGGCTCGACCCGTTCAAGGTCACGCTGATCGGCGACCGCATGTATGGCCGTGGCACCGAGGATGACAAAAACGGCATCGTGGTGGCGATGTACGCCATGAAGGTGATCAAGGAAGAGAAGTTGCCGCTGGCGCGCAATTTCAAGCTGCTGGTGGACACCACCGAAGAAACTTCCGGCGACGCGATCCCCTATTACTTCGAACGCAACCCGACGCCGCAGTACAACCTGGCGCTGGATGGCGGCTACCCGGTGGTGATTGCCGAAAAAGGTTATGGCACTGTCATGGCCACCTTCCCGCGCCGCAAAGGGGAAGGCCAAGGCGCGGAAATCATCGCTATGACCGGCGGCATGGCCACCAACCAGATTCCCTCGGCCTCGGTTGCCACGTTGATCAGCGACACGCCTGCCGAACTGGCCGCCAGCCTGCAAAAAGCCGGTACGGAGTATGCCAAACGCAACGGCGGTGACTTCGAAGTAACAGCCAAGGTGGTTGGCAAAGAGGTCAAGCTGACAGTGACCGGGGTTTCCGCGCACTCCTCCGAGCCCGAATCCGGTATCAACCCGGTGTCGCGCATGCTGGAGCTGATCCACAGCATCGACGGCAAGATCGCCCTCAAGCACAACCACATCACCGACGCGGCCCGTTATGCCTCGGACAACTGGGGTCTGGATTATCTGGGCGGCAAATTGGGCGTGGGTTTCTCCGATGATTTCATGGGGCCGCTGACCACCTCGCTGACCTTTGTCGGCCTGGATGACAAAGCCTTCAAGCTGGCGGTGAACCTGCGTGTACCAAAGGGCAAATCGCCGGAGAAACTGAAAGCCGAGATTTCCGACAAGTTGAGCGCCTGGGACAAGCAAACCAAGGTCAACGTGGACTTCACCTACTCGGTCGCCGAATCGATGTACCGCAACCCGGAAGGTGAGTGGGTGAAGGCCTTGTTGGCCGTGGCCAGCGAAAACCTCGGTATGGAGCACAAATTCGGCACCTCGGCCGGCGCGACGTCCGTGCATGAACTGCCCAATGGCGTGCAATTCGGCCTGGCGCGGCCGGAAGTGAAATACACCGGGCACACCGACAATGAGTTCAAGACGGTCGACCAGTTCTTGCTGGATCTGCAGATCGTCACCGAAATGATGGGGCGTATCGGACAGTTGCCGAAGCTCTGACAGCGATTGAAGTGTGCGCAAAAAAACGCCGATCAGTGATGATCGGCATTTTTACTCAGGTTCTTCATGCGCCCTGGTATCGCTTGCGCTCCTGCTCCCGCTGCAACATGTCCAGGGGTGGGTAGTAGATATACAGGGAAGACTCGATGGCAAACCATGCCGACGCCAACATTACCCCGCCCGCTACCACGACCATGCTGGCCAGAAACAGCCCCGTATCACCCAGTACATGCATGGCCGAGAAAATCAGCGAACCAGTGCCGAATCCAAAATATGGCACCGCCCAATCCACGACGGACAGCACCAAACAACCAAACACCAAGTGCGCGACTTTGTTCATCATCAACCGGTGCTGTTCTCGCAACTGCACATGCCGCTGATACCAGCTAAGCAGGAAATCACTGTTTTCCTTCAGTGCCAGGTCCAGAAGGTCGTTGGCCCACACATAACCGATCCCCCTTGAAGGAGGTGTATAGGCATCACCCAAGAGCTTTGGAAAGGCCATTCGCAACCTTGTGCCGATCCCACGAACGATTTCCGTCAACAGCGGCAGAACGAAAGACACCACCAGCGCAAAAGAGGCCGCGGTGACCGCCAGGAACCCCAAGTCAGCGAGCAATGCATCGCTGCTGGTCGTCCACTCCACCAAGGGCGTCCGGGTACGGATTAGCAAAGCGATATCGAGAAACAGCACAACGCTGACAAAGCGCATTGCCCAATGGAAATCCCATGCTTTTTCCAAGGCGCTGATACCCAATGGGGCGACCTTGGTTTCACCGGACGATTGAGAAGTTTCTGCCATCACGCGTGCTCCTTGAACTCAAACGCCAGACTATATCTCGAACACGCCAGGAACTGAGTCAGGAAGATGACAGGTTCAGGCAGATGAACAAATAACGCACAAACAAAAACGCCGATCATCACTGATCGGCGTTTTTGTTGAATATGGAGCGGGAAACGAGACTCGAACTCGCGACCCCGACCTTGGCAAGGTCGTGCTCTACCAACTGAGCTATTCCCGCAAATGGCGTCCCCTAGGGGACTCGAACCCCTGTTACCGCCGTGAAAGGGCGGTGTCCTAGGCCACTAGACGAAGGGGACACGCTACTGAAACACATGGTGTGTATTTCAGTGCCCAGAGGCCTCGTCCGAAGACTTGGTCCTGGTTTCACTCAGTGCCGCCCGAAAGCCACACTGCTTGTAAATTGGAGCGGGAAACGAGACTCGAACTCGCGACCCCGACCTTGGCAAGGTCGTGCTCTACCAACTGAGCTATTCCCGCATATGGCGTCCCCTAGGGGACTCGAACCCCTGTTACCGCCGTGAAAGGGCGGTGTCCTAGGCCACTAGACGAAGGGGACACACGTACAACATTCACTCCCTACCGCGTTTCGCTGTGTGCTTTACGCTGTAAGTGGCGCGCATTCTATGGATGGATTGAAAGGTCGTCAACCCCCAAGGATAAATTTATTTAAATCAATGACTTCGCCCGTGTTTACCGGCCCGCGCGGGGCATTCTGCCCGTCCAGGCCTTGACGCCTATATTCTGGCGTCCGACAAGGCGCTATAGTTCGTTCCAGCAAGTGATGGCAATGTGCATCTACGCAGGGAGCGGCTACTTATATAGAAGAACTACCTGGGTAACTGGTCGATCAGTCCTATCCGTCGACAAGCCCAGTCACTACACTCCACTGTAAACCCTATCAAAGAGGTCACACCGGTGACACCACTCATGATCACCCTGCTGGTAATTGCCGGGATCGTAATACTGATCGCCATTGGCTACATGAACCACGTGGTGGAAAACAACAAGCTGGAAAAGAAGCGCACCGAGATCGAGCTTAATGATCGCCTGCGCCGTTGCGGTGAGATCACCGAGACCTTCCCTGGCCAACTGATGACCCCGGCGCTCAAGCTGTTATTGGCCCGCCTGGAGCTCAACGTCAATCAGCGCCTGTTGAACCTCAACAAGACCAGTGCACCGCTCAAGGCCCGTATCACCGAGCTGAACACGCTGGTGGCCCAGGGCGAGTCCATCCCGGTGAACAACCCGCCGGCGCCGATCCAGACCGAAGCCAAGGCCAAGGACGTGCGCTTCCTGCTGGAAGCCCTGCATGGCCAGGTCACCCGCGCCGCCCAGGACGGGTTCCTGCCGACCAACGAAGCCAAGCACTGGATCAAGGAAATCCGTCATATCCTGGTGCTGTTGCACATAGAGTTCTTCAACAACCTCGGCCAGCACGCCTTGCAGCAGGGCCAGCCTGGCCAGGCGCGCCTGGCCTTCGAGCGTGGCGTGCAGTACCTGCGCAAGCAGCCTGAACCGGTGCTCTACAGTGCACAGCTGCAATTGCTGGAAGGTCAACTGGCCCGCGCCAACTCGACCGTGCTGGCTAACAGCAAACAGGCGGCGGAGGAAGTCAACGAATTGACCGAAGGCATGAAAGAAGTCGACGCCGATGCCGAGTGGAAAAAGAAAGTCATCTACGACTGATCTGCCCACTCCCCTGGGGTGAGCGGGCTGCCCGCTCGCCCCAACATGCCATCAATTTGCATCTATCGCCCCGCCCCCGACTAGCGTAAAAAAGTGCCCCTCACTCCGTGAAGTCAGAGGCCCGCTATGCCTATCGCCGTCATTGATGGACAACCGCTGCATTACGTCGACCAGGGCACCGGCCCTGTCGTCCTGCTCGGCTCAAGCTACCTGTGGGACCGCAACATGTGGGCCCCGCAGATCGAAGCCCTGTCACAACAGTACCGGGTCATCGTGCCCGAACTGTGGGGCCACGGCGAATCGGGCCAACTCCCCGCCCCCACCCACACCCTCGACGACCTTGCGCGCCAGGTCCTGGCCCTGCTTGACCATTTGGAGATCGCACAGATCAACCTGGCAGGCCTGTCGGTGGGCGGCATGTGGGGCGCACGCCTGGCATTGCAGGCCCCCGAGCGGATCAACAGCCTGGTGCTGATGGACACCTACCTCGGTGCCGAGCCAGAGGCCACGCGCCAGTATTACTTCTCGTTGTTCAAGATGATTGAAGATGCCGGCGCCATTCCTGAGCCGTTGCTGGATGTGATCGCGCCGATCTTCTTTCGCCCCGACATCGACCGCGAATCGGCGCTCTACCAGGATTTTCGCAAGTCACTGCAGGACTTTCCCCGGCAACGCCTGCTGCACAGCATCGTCCCCCTGGGTCGATTGATCTTCAGCCGCGAAGATGTACTGGAGCAACTACCGCGGCTGGACGCCGATACCACATTGGTGATGTGTGGCGAACAGGACAAGCCTCGGCCACCCGCCGAATCCGAGGAAATGGCCGAACTGATTGGCTGTGCCCTGATCCTGATTCCAGACGCCGGGCATATCTCCAGCCGGGAGAACCCGGATTTCGTCAACGAAGCGCTGCTGACCTTCCTCGCCAACCACGCCTGATCGCCCTCCCTTTTGATCGCCGCCTCGGGGCGGCGATCAAAGGCGGAAGTGCCCCACCATCCCCTTGAGCTCCGCCCCCAACTGCGCCAGCTGGATGCTCGACGCCGCATTGCCCTGCATGCTCAACGCCGATTGATCGGCACTCGCACGAATACTGGTGACACTACGGTTGATCTCTTCGGCCACCGAGCTCTGCTCCTCAGCCGCAGCGGCAATCTGCTGGTTCATCTGCTGGATCAACGACACCGCTACCGCAATGCTGCCCAGGGCACTTTCGGTTTCCAGCGCATCGCTGACCGCCAGCTTGACCAGTTCGCCACTTTGCTGGATCTGCTGCACCGATGATTGCGCCGCGCTGCGCAAGGTACTGACCAGCCGCTCGATTTCTTCGGTCGACTGCTGGGTGCGCTTGGCCAGTGCCCGTACTTCATCGGCCACCACCGCAAAACCCCGGCCCTGTTCGCCTGCGCGGGCGGCTTCGATGGCTGCGTTCAGGGCCAGCAGGTTGGTCTGTTCGGCGACGCTTTTGATCACGCTCAGCACGGTGCCGATATTCTGGATTTCGGCACTGAGGCTCTCGATGCTGGTGCTCGCGCGTGTACTGGACGTGGCCAACAATTCGATACGCTGCAAACTCTGGCGCACCACCTGCTGGCCGCTGTCGACTTTTTCATCCGCCGTCTGCGCGGCTTGTGCGGCCTGCTCGGCGTTGCGTGCCACATCGTGCACGGTGGCGGTCATCTGGTTCATCGCGGTAGCGACCTGCTCGGTTTCTTCCTTCTGGCTGCTGACCTCGACATTGGTCTGCTCGGTCACGCTGGACAGCGACTGCGCCGAGCTGGCCAATTGTTCGATACCGGCCTGCAGGCCGCTGACCATCTGGCTAAGGCCGCCGCCCATCTGTTGCATCGCCTGCATCAACTGGCCGATTTCATCACGGCGGCTGACCTCCATGCGCCCGCTCAGATCCCCGGCGGCAATCTGTCGGGCTACCGCGATCACACTGCGCAGCGGCGCGACAATCAAGCGGGTAATCACCCAGGCCGCAATCAACCCCACCAGCAAGGCCAGGGCCGATGAGCCAATGATCAACATCGCGCTTTTCTTCAGTTGCGCCTGCATCGACAGGTCTTCAGCGTCATAGGCCTGGTTGACCCGGCTGACGACTTGGTCAGCTCGATCATGCAGTTGTTTGTAGACGACTTTTTCCTGGGCCAGCAGGCCGGTGTATTCCCCCAGCTTTTCGCTGAAGGCGGCGATATGCCCGGAAACTTCGTTGAGCACCGTCTGATAACCAGGGTCCTTGACCGACGTTTTCAATTGCTCGACCTGGGCCAGGGCCTGGTCGGCCTGCTCGATCTTGCCTTGCTCGGCGTCGTCAGCATCCGCCTTGCGGCTCTGGTCCAGGCGCACATGGGCTTCGTTCATGGCCTGCAACATCAAGCGGGAAACCTGACTGATCTGGCCTGCCTGCTCGATAAACTCGGCCCCCTCCTTACCTTGGCTTTCCTTGAGGCCATAGGCGCCGTCGTCCGCCAGCCCGGCCTGCAATACATCCAGGTTATTCGCCACGCTGGACACCGACCAACTGGCCATTTCCAGCGCCAGATCCTTGGTCTGCGTCAGCTCGACGAACTCATCGAACGCCTTCCGGTAGGCTGCCAGAGCCTGCTCGACCTCGGCCATCACCGGCACATTCGCCGCAGACTGGGCCTTGAGGCCGGCCGCCTGGGCCGCCAGGGCATCGAGACTTTCATGCAAGGCGTCGACGGCCTTGGGGTCGGCGTGCAGCGCGTAGTCCTGTTCGATCAGGCGCACCTTGAGCAAGCCGCTGTTGAGCGACGACATGGCTTTGAGGCCTTCAAAACGCTGGCCAACGGTTTGCAGGGACCACACGCCGATAGCCGCGACCAACGCCGTCAGCAGCAGCACCAGGGTGAAGCCCAAGCCCAGTTTTTTCGCCATACCCAGGTTGGCGAAACGTCGTTGCACGCCTGAAATCATTGCACTTGAATCCTCTTGCAATGGCGGACGCCATCAAGTCCGATGGACAAGCAACGAGATTCGCAATCAAAAGGCACTGAGCACAAGGCACTGGCGCCACAATAATGGCAAAAAGCTACACACTCGTCGTTTTCAGAATGGTCGAGGTCGATCTGGCGGGCCCCATCGCACGGAACAACGCCAAGGCACGTTGATCAGTAGCATAGGCGACATTAAGGCGTAGCCACTCACTGTGCCCGCCGGTGGGACTGAACAACGCCCCGGGCGACAACAACACCCCCAACTGCCGGGCGCACGCCTGCAACCGCGAAGGCTGCGCCGTCCCCGGGCGTGCCCACAGGAACATACCGCCGGTGGGTACGGCGAACACCTCCCACTCTTCGTCCTCCAGCACTTGCAGGGTCACGGCCATTTCACTGCTCAACCGCTTGCGCAGGCGCTGCACCCACTTGCGATACGTGCCATTGGCCAGCAACGTGGCGACCACCGCTTCAGCAAACCGGGAGGTGCCGAAGCCGCTCAAGGTCTTGAGGCTGGCCAGTTGCGTGATGATTGCGCTGCTGGCGCAGAGGTAGCCCACGCGCAAGGCGCTGCTCAGGGTCTTGGAAAAACTCGCGACGTAGATCACCCGATCATCATGGGGCAATGCAGAAAGCCGCGTGCAACTGGCCTGTTGCAGATCGCCGTAGACATCTTCCTCGATGATCAGGAAGTTCTTGCGGTGTGCCAGTTCCAGCAAGCGCTCGGCCACCAGCCGGCACAGGCTGGTGCCCGTGGGATTGTGATAGAGGCTGTGGATGAACAGGCACTTGGGATGATGGTGCTGCAGCAGCGCTTCAAGCGCCGGGAGGTCGGGGCCCCCTCGGGTACGCGGTACTTCCAGCAGTTGCACGCCCTGGAACGCCAGCTGCCGATAGAGGTTGGCATACCCGGGGGTTTCGACCACCACGCTGTCGCCGGCCTTGAGCAGCGTACGTATCAGCAGGTCCTGGGCATGGCTGGCACCTGCGGTGGTCAGGATGCGCTCCAGGCTGGTGGCGATGTGAATCTGGGTCAGGCGCTTGAGCAGTTGCTCGCGCAGCGCAGGCAGACCCAGAGGGGTGCTGTAGTTGAACAGGCCGGCCGTGTCGGTGCGGGTGACTTCACGAATCGCGTAACTGATGTCATCGCTTTCGCGCCAGGCATCGGGCAACCAGCCACAGCCCAGCTTCAACTCGCCCAACGGATTGTCGGCAAAGGCGCCCCACTCGCGCTCCGCCCCCTCATACCAATTGCCTTCGTGGCAGGCAGCCGGCTGGGCCACCACAAATCCCGAGCCCTGCCGGGGCGCCAGCACCCCTTGGGCGACCATCCGTTCGAATGCTTCGATCACGCTGGATTGGCTGAGCAGGTTATCCAGGGCCAACTGGCGGACGGACGGCAAGCGCGTTCCGGGGCTCACGCCGTCCTTGCGAATCCATTGCACCACTGCACTGACGATTTGCTGCACTACCGGTACAAGGGCCTGTCGATCAATCCCTAAATCCATGAGCCACTCACTTCAACTGTCTGTTATCAACCCGGAGAGTTAAGCACAGAAGCAGCAGGTTGCCGGCCGCATAAATTTATTAAATTATTGATTTTATTGACTTATTTACCTACTGACACATATTCGGTCACAGCGTTTTGCCAGCTTTGGAAAAGCCCCACGCGCGCCCAGACGTTTTCGAACAAGGGGCCGGCGCCAGGTCCTAGATAGCCGTCGCGCCACCGTCCACGGCCAAGGCGTGGCCGGTGGTGAACGCCGCTCCATCGCTGCACAGGTACAGCACTGCGCTGGCGATTTCCTCCACCTTGCCGATACGCCCGACCGGGTGCATGGCGGCGGCGAATTCGGCCTTGCGGGGGTCGGCTTCATAGGCGCGCCGGAACATATCGGTATCGATCACCGCCGGGCAGACGGCGTTGACGCGGATTTTCTTCTTCGCGTACTCGATGGCTGCCGACTTGGTCAGGCCGATCACCGCGTGCTTTGAGGCCGCGTAGATACTCATCTTCGGCGCCGCGCCCAACCCCGCCACCGACGCGGTGTTGACGATCGCCCCACCGCCCTGGGCCAGCAGCAGCGGCAACTGGTACTTCATGCACAACCAAACACCCTTGACGTTGACGCCCATGATCGCGTCGAACTCATCCAGGCTGCCGTCCGCCAGCCTGCCCTTCTCGATCTCGATGCCGGCGTTATTGAACGCATAGTCCAGGCGACCATAGGCGCCGATGGTCTGTGCCATCAACTGCTGCACATCCGCCTCCTGGGTGACGTTGCAGCGCACGAACAGCGCCTCGCCCCCGGCCTGGTGGATCAGCGCGACCGTACCCTCGCCGCCAGCTACGTCCAGGTCGGCGACCACGACCTTCAAGCCTTCGGCGGCGAACGCCAGCGCAGTGGCGCGACCAATACCGGCGGCGGCGCCAGTCACCAGGGCGACCTGGCCGGAAAACGTCATGCTCATGGAGGATGTCCTATTGGGATTAATGGCAGTGGCACGAGTCTAGCCAACGCCCAGACGCACACGTCAGCACTATCAGAAGTCCGGTTAGTGCTGCATGAGTCATAGTGATAAGGCAACCGGGCTCACTATCAATGGCACCTATCGATGAGCATTCGCACCCTAGGCTGACCTTGCCCCCGGGCCGTCCAAGGTCTATCAATCATGCTTCACTTCTAAAGAGTCCTTGCCATGACCGCCCAGACCAACCGCCAATTCCTGCTCGCCAAACGCCCGGTCGGCGCGGCCACGCGGGAAACCTTCACTTACCAGGTCGTGCCGGTGGGCACGCCCGGGGACGGGCAGGTGCTGGTGCACAACGAATACCTGTCCCTCGACCCGGCCATGCGTGGCTGGATGAATGAAGGCAAGTCCTACATTCCGCCCGTAGGCCTCGGCGAGGTCATGCGCGCGCTGGGTGTAGGCAAGGTGATTGCCTCGAATAACCCGAAATTCGCCGTCGGGGACTACGTGAATGGCGCCCTGGGCGTGCAGGATTACTTCCTGGGCGAACCGCGCGGCTTCTACAAGGTCGACCCCAATCTGGCGCCCCTGCCCCGCTACCTGTCTGCGCTGGGCATGACCGGCATGACCGCCTACTTCGCACTGCTGGACACCGGCGCGCCCAAGGCCGGTGAAACCGTGGTGATCTCCGGCGCGGCCGGTGCCGTGGGCAGCATTGCCGGGCAGATCGCCAAGCTCAAAGGCTGCCGCGTGGTCGGCATTGCCGGCGGCGCCGACAAGTGCAAGTTCCTGGTGGATGAGCTGGGCTTCGACGCCGCCATCGACTACAAGAACGAAGACGTGCCCGCCGCCCTGAAGCGCGAGTGCCCTAAAGGCGTGGATGTGTATTTCGATAACGTCGGCGGCGACATTCTTGACGCGGTGCTCAGTCGGCTGGCGTTGAAAGCCCGCGTGGTGATTTGCGGGGCCATCAGCCAGTACAACAACAAGGAAGCGGTGAAAGGCCCGGCCAACTACCTCTCACTGCTGGTCAACCGCGCAAGGATGGAAGGCTTTGTGGTGATGGATCACGCGGCGAACTTTGCCGCCGCCGGGCAGGAAATGGCCGGCTGGATGGCCCAGGGCAAGCTCAAGAGCAAGGAGGATATCGTCGAGGGGCTGGAGACGTTCCCGGAGACGCTGATGAAGCTGTTCAACGGCGAAAACTTTGGCAAATTGGTGCTCAAGGTCAGCTGATACACGGCAGATCCGCGCGTTCCCACGCGAACGTGGGAACGCGCATCGATCAGGCGATCTCGGCGACTACCGCCGCCAACGCCTTGGCCGGATCCGCCGCCTGGCTGATCGGACGACCGATCACCAGGTAGTCGGAACCCGCGTCCAGTGCCTGGCGCGGGGTCAGGATGCGGCGCTGGTCGTCCTGGGCACTGCCCGCAGGGCGAATCCCCGGGGTCACCAATTGCAACGACGGATGGGCAGTTTTCAAGGCCTGGGCTTCCAGCGCCGAGCACACCAGGCCATCAAGGCCGGCTTTCTGCGCCAGGGCGGCCAGGCGCAGCACCTGCTCCTGAGGCTCGATATCCAGGCCAATGCCCGCCAGGTCCTCGCGCTCCATGCTGGTCAGCACGGTCACGCCGATCAGCAACGGCTTGGGGCCGCTGCGCTGTTCCAGCACTTCGCGGCAGGCGGTCATCATGCGCAGGCCGCCGGAGCAGTGTACGTTGACCATCCACACGCCCATCTCGGCCGCAGCCTTGACCGCCATGGCGGTGGTGTTGGGGATGTCGTGGAATTTCAGGTCGAGGAACACCTCGAAGCCTTTGTCACGCAGGGTGCCGACGATTTCCGCGGCGCAGCTGGTGAACAGTTCCTTGCCGACCTTGACCCGGCAAAGCCTGGGGTCCAACTGGTCAGCCAGCTTCAGTGCGGCGTCACGGGTGGGGTAATCCAGGGCGACGATGATAGGAGTCTGGCAGGCGGACATTGGAATGGGCTCTCAGGCAAGTCGAAATCGGCGCGGATTGTAGCGCAAGCAGCGCCGTTGCGGGATCCGATGATCGGTAAATACTGACCAACCGCCATCAGCCAGGCATTCCAGATGATTATTTCAAAGCTGATACATTCATGACATGCCCACAACACTCCCTGCCGCTAGCCTCGCCCGCACGACCCACCGACCAGCACTACCAGCCATGGGGCTGGGCGCCTATGCTGACCGTAACAACCAGGCAGATGATCGCACTATGCATACCCCTTCCGTCCCCGTAAACGACGAGCAAAAAGGCGCGGTGGTCGCCGATGACAAGCGCTGGAACACCCGTGCGCTGATCGTCGACGACGATGTGCCGATCCGCGAATTGCTGATCGACTACCTGGCACGCTTCAATATCCTCGCCACCGGCGTGACCGACGGCGCCGCGATGCGCCTGGCCATGCAAGCCGAAACCTATGATGTGGTGGTACTCGACCTGATGCTGCCGGGGGAAGACGGCCTGACCCTGTGCCGCTGGCTGCGCGCCGAATCGGATATCCCGATCCTGATGCTCACCGCCCGCTGCGAGCCCACCGACCGCATCATCGGCCTGGAACTGGGGGCCGACGACTATATGTCCAAGCCCTTCGAACCCCGTGAACTGGTAGCTCGCATCCAGACCATCCTGCGCCGGGTACGCGATGACCGCACCGAACAGCGCGCGAATATCCGCTTCGACAACTGGCGCCTCAACAGCGTGTTGCGTCAATTGGTGGCCGACGATGGCCTGGTGGTGCCGCTGTCCAACGCGGAATTCCGCCTGTTGTGGGTGTTTATCGAACGCCCGCGCCGGGTGCTGAGCCGTGAGCAGCTGCTTGATGCCGCCCGTGGCCGCTCGATAGAGGCCTTTGATCGCAGTATCGACTTGCTGGTGTCACGCCTGCGGCAAAAACTCGGGGATGACCCCAAGGCACCGCAGTTGATCAAGACCGTGCGCGGCGAAGGCTACCTGTTCGACGCCCGGGATATTGGCTGATGCGCGCGCCCTTCAACACGCTGTTCGGTCGGCTGTTCGGCGTGTTACTGGTGGCGATTGTGCTGGCCCATGGGCTGGCGTTCTTCTGGTTTCACCACTACGGCCAACCGCCGCCGCCCCCTCCTGAGCGATTTATCGAGCAGCCGGACGGGACCCTGGCGCCGATGCGCGACAAGCACCCACGCCCCTGGTTTGGCGGCCCGGTGGTGCCCCTGACCTTTCAATTCGTCTCGTTGATTATCGCGGCCTGGTACGGTGCCAAACTGCTGAGCCGGCCGATACAGCGCCTGAGTGAAGCGGCGGAACGCTTGAGCCTGGACCTCGACAGCCCACCCCTCGATGAATCCGGCCCGAGGGAAGCACGGCAGGCCGCCTCGACCTTCAACCTGATGCAAAGGCGTATTCGCGAGCAGGTCAGCCAACGCGCGCGCATGCTCGGCGCCGTCTCCCATGACCTGCGCACCCCGCTGTCACGCCTCAAGCTGCGCCTGGAGCAGATCGAGGACACCCGGCTGCAGGGCCAGATGCGCCAGGACCTGAACGACATGATCGACATGCTCGACGCCACCCTGAGCTACCTGCACGAACAGCGCACCAGTGAAACCCGGCATTGGCTGGATGTGCAGGCGCTGGTGGAGTCCATGAGTGAAAACGCCCAGGACCAAGGCTCCGATGTGCAATGTGCGGGCAGCTGCCTGCCCTTGCAGGTGCAACCGATGGCCCTGCGCTCATGCCTCAACAACCTGATCGACAACGCCTTGCGTTATGCCGGCACCGCCCGCGTGGAGCTGGAGGACAGCCGCGAAGCGCTGGTCATCCGTGTGATCGACCACGGGCCGGGGATTGCGCCCGATAAGCGTGAGGCGGTGTTCGAGCCGTTCTATCGGCTGGAAGGCTCGCGTAACCGCAATTCCGGCGGCGTTGGCCTGGGCATGACCATTTCCAAGGAAGCCGCGGAGCGCCTGGGCGGCCGCCTGAGCCTGGAAGAGACCCCAGGCGGCGGCTTGACCGCCGTGATGTGGTTGCCCAGGGCTTAAAGGGGCTTGTCTTCACGCCGAACCTGGGCCTGGGTTGCGCTCCAATCCATCAGCAGGCTGTAGGCCACGGCCAGCAGGGTCGGGCCGATAAACAGGCCGATAAAGCCAAAGGCAATCAAGCCGCCGAAGACCCCGAGCAACACGATCACCAGCGGCAGGTTGCCGCCACGGCTGATCAGGTAGGGCTTGAGCACGTTGTCCACGCCGCTGATGATGAACGTCCCCCACACGCCAAGGAACACCGCATAGGTGTAGTCGCCTTTCCACGCCAGCCAGGCCGTGGCCGGGATCCATACCAGCGGCGGGCCCATCGGGATCAGGCTGAGCAGGAACGTCACGATCCCCAGCACCAACGCACCCGGCACGCCGGCGATCAGGAAGCCGATCAGTGCCAGCAGGGCCTGGGCGGCGGCAGTGCCGATCACACCGTTGACCACCCGCTGCACCGTACCGGCCACCAGTTCGATGTAGTAACCGGCACGGTCACCGATCAGTCGTTCCAGCAAGCGATGCACGAACATCGCCAGACGCGGCCCATCACGATAAAAAAAGAACACGAACACCAGGCTCAGGGTCAGTTCGAGGATGCCGCCGCCGATCTGCGCACTGCGCGCCAACAGCCAATTGCCCACCTGCCCCAGGTACGGCTTGAGGCTGACCATCAGCGCCGCGCCCTGCTCGTCGATGCTGTTCCACATGCCGACCAGGCGTTCCCCCACAAAGGGAATCGCCCCCAACCAGGCTGGCGCCTCGGGCAGCCCATCGACCTGAATATCCTTGATCAACGCCACGGCATCGCGCACATGGTCCGCGAGATTGAACCCCAGCCATACCAGCGGCACCGCCACCAGCAACATCCAGCCCAGGGTCAGGATGCCGGCGGCCAGGGATTCACGGCCACCCAGCGCGCGGGTCAGCAGCACCATCAGCGGCCAACTGGCAAACGCCAGCACCGCCCCCCAGAACAGCGCCGACCAGAACGGCGCCATCACCCAGAAGCTGGCACCAAACAGCACCAGCAGCAGGATTTGCACCAGCAGGCGATCGTTATTGAGCATGGGGTATCTCTAGAAAAGGCTGTAGGAAGAGAGCTTAGGCGAACGGCACGGGTCCGTTCGCCCTGTTGCGGTCAGCGTATCAGATGCAGGTGCAGGCCTTTGGTTTCAGTGCTGCCGGTTTCCAGGCGCGCGGCGCGCACGCCTTTGTCGACCAAAGCCTGGCGCCAGGCTTCGGCTTTCGGGCCGGTCAGGCTGACGCGCAAGGTCGTATCGAGGTTCAAGCCCCGGGAAATCAGGGTCAGCCAGGTGTCGTCGGGGTCGCCGCCAAGCGCGGGGAAATCCAGCTCACCGGTGCTTTTCAGCTCGCGCAACAAGGTGGCCGAGGTGGGCAGCAGGTCGCCCAGCGGTGCGCCGGCATCCAACTGCTCCACATGCAGGTAGGCACGACGGTTGCCTCGGGTGATGCCGTAGATGGCCACCAGGGAGTTTTCCTGCGGGGCGGCGAGACGCAGCAGCAGGTATTCCTGCTGGCCGTCGGCACCTACCAGCTTGGCATTACCGAACACTTCGTTGGCCCACAGGCTGCTTTCACCGCAATCGCGGGCCTGGCACCAGAACAACAACTGCGCGCCGTTGGCCTGCAACGCTTCGCGCGTCGACGTGAACGCAGCACTGGAGGTGTGTTCGGCAGGCAGCTCGTAGGTAATCGCTGTGGCTTGCCCACGGGCGGTGGCCTGGCCCTCATAACGCAACTGGCCACTGATCTTGCGGATCGCCCCCATGGGGTAGATGCGTTCCTTTTCTTCAGCGGGACGGTAATCGACGATCTGTGCGTCGACCTGACGGGCCACGGCAGGCAGGTCCTGGCTTCCCGGCACATCGGCGGCGAACACCAAGGGGCTGAAACAGCACAGTCCGAGGGCACGTATACATCCTTTACGCAGGCTCATCGGATCGGTGAGCCCTGGCCATCGGAGGTCGCAGCAGTGTTGAGTTGGTTCATGGTTGACTCCCTTTCAATCCGCCCAGCCTCGGCAGTTGACCGCCCCAAGTCAAGGCGCGGAGAAGAACCGATTGAAACAGTCTGCAACAAGGACCGCACCAGGCTCATCATTCAGGTGTAAATGATGGCCACCCGGCAACGTGGTTACCGTAAAGGGTAGCTGGGAAAGCAATTCGGGATGTTTCGCCAACATGCCATCGGCGGCGACCACCAACTGCGTAGGGCAACCCACGCGGCGCACGAAAGCCATCGCCTGCTCATCGGTCAGGCGCATCGGCGATGCCAGGGTCAGGCGACTGTCCGAGCGCCAGGTATAACCGCCCGGCACCGGCATCAAACCGCGCTGGGCCAGCAGTTCTGCGGCTTCACGGCTCACGGCGACCAAACCTTTCATACGCGCCTCAACCGCCCGGTCGAGGGTGGTGTAGACCGGCTTGCGCTTATCCTGCAGGTTCAATTGCGCCTGCAAGGCCATGCCCAGGCGCTCGGCGGCGTTCTCACCGCTGGCCGTGGGCGGGATCACGCCGTCAATCAAACCCAGGTGCGTCACCCGTTCCGGCAAGGCACCGGCCAGCACCAGGGACACGATGGCGCCGAGGGAGTGGCCGAGTAATGCAAAACGTTTCCAGCCAAGTTGCTCGGCAACGTGCAGCACGTCGTGGACGTAATCCCACAAGGCATAACCGGCACCTGTAGGACGATGCGCCGAATGCCCATGGCCGGCCATGTCCAGCGCCACGATACGCAAACCCGCAAGCTTCGGCGCCAGGCGTGCAAAGCTGTTGGCATTGTCCAGCCAGCCATGCAGGGCGATCACCGGCAAACCGTCCTCGGGGCCAAACAGATGGGCCGCCAACTCAATGTGCGGCAGGCTCAGGCGAACCTCTTCGACGGGTGTGCTCATGCGCAGCTGCGCTCCCGGGCTTCCCAGCGGGCGAACAGGGTCTTGATCAAGGTCGCGGTGTCCTGGGGGCGTTCGAGGGGAAACATATGGCCGCCGGGCATGGTGAGCATTTCGCCCATGGGCAGACGGTCGACGCCGCTGGCGTGGTGACGCATCACCACGCGGCTCTGGCGACCGCGCACCACCGCCAGCGGCACTTTCAATTGGCGCACCTGGCCGGGACTGGTGTGGGGCACGCCCCGGTAGATGCTGATTTCGGTGGCCGGGTCGAAACGCAGGCGCAGGCGATCACCCGCCTGGTACAGGCCGTGTTGCAGGTAGGCGTCGAAGCATTCCGGGTCGAAGCCTCGGAACAGGGTCTTGCCGGCGAAGTAGCTGCGCGCGGCGTCCAGGTCGCTGAATTCCTCACGACGGCCCAGGGTACGGCCGGCCGGCGTGAGGCGGTCGATAAAACCGAAGCGCTTGGCGGCGCGGATCACCCAACGGTCGGCGCGGGTCAATACCGGCGAATCGAGCATCACTACCCCGCGATACAGCTGCGGGCAGCGCAGGGCCGCGTGCAAATGCAGCACGCCACCCAGGGAGTGGCCCACGCCCCAGACGGGCTGCGGTTGCTGCTCCAGATGATGGATCAACTCGTCCACCAGGTTCTGCCAGTTATCGTCCACTGGAAACCTGGGGTCGTGACCGTGTTGCGGCAAGTGAGCCACCGCATACTCCGGGGCCAGGGCGGCAAACAGCTTGCCGTAGGTGGCCGAGGGGAAGCCATTGGCGTGGGCAAAAAACACGTGCTGCGACATAGCGGATCCATCTGCAAAAACCGAGATTGATTGTCACCAGGCCCAAGCCCCACAGCAATGACTGTAACTGCCAGGAATGATGACACTCACGCCACACCTATCGCGCCGGAGGGGTTTCGCCCAAAGGCACCACGGCCATGGTCAGCCGTGAGACACAGTTGCACTTGCCGTCATCGGTGGTCAGGCGAATGTCCCAGACCTGGGTGGTGCGGCCGATATGGATCGCCTTGGCCACCGCCGTCACCCGCCCGCTGCGCACACCGCGCAGGTGATTGGCGTTGACCTCCAGGCCCACGCAATAGAACTTGCTCGGGTCGATGCACAAATAGGCCGCCACGGAGCCGACGCTCTCGGCCAGAACCACCGACGCACCGCCATGCAGCAGGCCGTAGGGCTGGTGAGTGCGGTGGTCGACCACCATGCTGGCGGTGAGGGATTCCTCGTCGAAGCTTTCAAAACGGATGTCCAGCAGTTCACCGATGGTGTTTTTCTGGCCGGCATTGAGTTGCTCGATATTCGGTTGGGTGCGCCACAAGCTCATGGAATTGTCCTTATTGGTTTTATTACGGCCCTAATCCTGCCACACAACTGCCTCGCTGCGCTCGCTCCAACGAAAAGCGACGGACATAAGACCCGATCCTCTGTGGCCTGGCGGTAGCCTACGGATTCTTCACGCTGACCAGGCTCATCAACCCCGCCAGCGGGAAGTCGCCCTCAAGCTCTGCCAGGCTGGCGGTGGACATCGGCTGCGGCTGGCGCTGATGGCCATGCTGCAGAAAACTGATCAAGCTGCCGACCAGGGGCTGATGACTGACCAGCAGCACGTTGTCATCACTGTCGAGCTTGCTCAGGACCTCCAGCGGATTGCCCTCCGGCGTGAGCCAAGGCACCGTGCGGATGTCCGGCGCAAAACCCAACGCGTCCCGCACCAGCTGTGCCGTCTGCTGCGCGCGCACGTACGGGCTGGCAATGATCGCGCTGAGCGGCTGGCCGATCAGGTGCGCCGCACTGCGCAACACCTCGGCGCGGCCATGTTCGGTGAGGTTGCGCTCGGCATCCGTGCGGGCATGCGCCTCGGCCTCACCGTGACGCAAGACCCACACCTTCATAGCTTCGGCTCCTCATCCCGCACCGGGTGCGGCGCCGGCGGCACGCTGTGGGCGGCTTCGCCCTCGGGAGCGCGCGGGGTTGGCCAGTCGGCGAACGGCCAGGGCTTCTGCTCGGTGTGGAAGCTGCCAAAGCGGCCGATCTGGGCAAGGAACTGGCTGAGGCTGTCGCCGAAGTTCATCAGGCCCAGGTTCGGCGCGCTGTAGACCAGGCGGTAGATCAACTGCACCACCACCAATGCGCCGAGCAGGAACTGCGCCACCTGCCACACCAGGGCAAACACCAGCATCCACAGGATGCGCAGGACAATGGACTCGTACTTGGGGGCTGCTTTTGGATCGTTCATGGCGCGTTCCTCAGTTGAAACCACTGGTGGAAATAAAGTCGACGTCGGTTTTGGGCTCGGCCCGCATCAGCAACTCGATGACCTGGTTCAAGGTGCGCCCTTCAAACAGGATCGCGTGCAGCCCGGCGACCAGCGGCATGTACACGCCGACTTCCTGGGCCTTGGCCTTGAGCACCTTGAGGGTGTTGACCCCTTCGGCCACTTCACCCAGGCGCGTCACGGCGTCTTCCAGGCTCAGGCCCTGGCCCAGGGCGAAACCCACCTGGTAGTTGCGGCTTTTCGGCGACGAGCAGGTGACGATCAAGTCGCCCACGCCGGCCAGGCCCAGGAAGGTCATGGGGTTGGCGCCCTGGTTCACCGCGAAGCGGGTCATTTCCGCCAGGGCACGGGTAATCAGCATGCTCTTGGTGTTTTCGCCCATGCCCAGCGCCACCGCCATGCCGGCGATGATCGCGTAGACGTTTTTCAGCGCCCCGCCCAGTTCCACGCCAAAGCGGTCGCCACTGGCGTACACGCGGAAGGTCCGGCCATGCAGCACCGCCTGGACGCGCTCGCACAACGCCTCATCCTCGCTGGCGATCACCGTGGCGGTCAGCGCGTGCTCGGCGACTTCCCGCGCCAGGTTCGGCCCGGACAGCACGCCAATGCGCGCCTGGGGGGCGATCTCGGCGAGGATTTCGCTCATCAACTTGAAGGTCTGCGCCTCGATGCCCTTGGTCAGGCTGACCAGCAGCTTGCCCGCCAGGCGCTCGGCATGGGGCGCCAGCACCGCGCGCAAGGCGCTGGAAGGCAGCGCAACAAAGCACAGGTCGCAGTCCGCCAGGGTGGCCAACAGGTCGGTGACCGGCTCGACCGCCGGATGAATCTTGATGCCTTTAAGGTAACGCGGGTTTTCGCGGTGTACGCGAATGGCCTCGGCCTGCTCGGGATCGCGCATCCACTGGCGCACCGCATGACCGTTCTCGGCCAGCAGGTTAGCCACGGCGGTACCAAAACTTCCGCCTCCCAGGACCGCAATAGGGCGCTGTTCAGTCATATGCAATCCGTTAATCCATACCAGTGGCGATGGCGGCATTATACGGGGCGACCCGCTTGCGGCCAGCCCCCGTATCAAATCGTGGGCCTGTCGGGAAATGCCATGCCTGTGGGACGGAATTGCAAGGGCGGCGACTGGCAAATAGCCTCGCCTCGGTTAACATGGGCGGCTATCCGTCACTATCAAGGCCATGTCGTGTATTTGGGCCCTCCTTCCCGTTCATCTCTACTGCTTATGCTGTTGTGCAGTGCACCTGCGCTGGCTGACGACCTGTTCCTCGACAGCCAGCCGCTGCCGCAGGTCTTGACCGCCACGCGCCTCAAGCAATCGGCCGCCGCCGTGCCGGGCAGCATGACCGTGATCGACAGCGAGTTGATCAAGGCCAGCGGCGCAAGGGATATCAGCGAGCTGCTGCGCCTGGTGCCGGGGATGATGGTCGGCTACACCACCGGCAACCAGGCGGCGGTGAACTACCACGGCACCAGCGCCAGCGATGCGCGACGCATGCAGGTGTTGATCGACGGGCGTTCGGTGTACCGCGCCGGCCTGGCCACGGTGGACTGGAGCGACATTCCGGTGGCGATGGAAGACATCGAGCGCATCGAGGTCTTCCGCGGCCCCAACACCGTCAGCTACGGGGCGAATGCCTTGATGGCGGTGGTCAATATCCTCACGCGCTCACCGGCCAACAGCCATGGCTCACGGGTGAAGGTGATTCGCGGTGAGCGCGGTATCAATGACTTTTATGCCAGCCAGGGCGTGGGCTGGGAAACCGGCGATCTGCGCCTGTCGCTGTCCGGGCAACAGGACGATGGCTTTGACAGCGATGCCGTTGGCGCCGACCGCCGAGACGGCCGTCGCCTCAACCGCTTCAGCCTGGCAGTGAGCCAGACCTTGAACGCGCAACAGAGTATCGACTGGCAACTGAATGCCAAGGAAGGCACCAACCAGCGCCCTTACACCTACACCCCCGTATTCGCCGGGATTACCGAGGGCGGCGACAATTCCGATGTCACGGCCAAGGACTACGCCGGTTCCCTGCGCTGGAACTTTGATTTCAACCCAGACCACAGCCTGTATATCCAAGGCTCGGCCCAGCAGTGGGACCGCCGGCAAATCTGGAAGGCCTGTGACGCCAAGGTCTCGTTCAGCCCCGAGCTGACCCAGTTGTGGCAGCTCAACCCCAACTATGCCGAACGGCTGGCCCGGCATATGGACACCTACAGCCAGGGCACCGCGCCACCGGGCAGCGCCGCCGAACAAGCCTTGGCCAACCAGGTACTGGACCAGTGGCGCAACGGCGCCAACCAGAGCGTATGCGGCGACATCGACCAGAGCACCCGCGAAAGCCGCTACGATGTGGAAATCCAGGACACCCTCAGCCTGTCCGACAGCCTGCGCCTGGTCAGCGGCATGAATTACCGCTACGACCGCGCCGACTCCGATACCTACTTCAACGGCACCCTGGACGACACCACCTGGCGCCTGTTCGGCCAGTTGGAATGGCGCGCCAGTGAACATTGGCTGCTGCAAGGCGGCGCCATGTTCGAAGACACGCACCTGAGCGGCCATTCGCTGACGCCAAGGGTGGCGGTCAACTATTTGATCAACCCGCGCCACGGCTTGCGCGCGGTGTACTCGGAAGCCATCCGTTCGCCGGACATGTTCGAGAACAATGTCAACTGGAGCTACCGCGTCACCAACCTCAGCTCACCGACCTATGGGCAGAGTTCCGGACAGTACTTCGTGAAGACGCGGGGCCCGGGCAACCTCGACAAAGAACTGATGCGCTCGCGGGAACTGGGCTACAACGGCTTCTTTGCCGACATCGGGCTGAACATGGACGTGAAGGTGTTCTACGACGAAATCACCGACATGATCAGCTCGCCGCTGCGCAATAACCAGTACATTGCCAGCAACGCCAACAGCTCACGCTTCACCGGCGCCGAGTCCCAGTTCGACTGGCGCGTGAGCAACGCCGACCGCCTGCGGCTGACTTACGCGTATGTCGACGCCACCACCAGCAACCCACTGGACAAAGCACAGACCGCGCGTAACAGTGGCTCGGCCGGCTGGTTGCGCGAATGGGGCCAAGGTTGGTCCAGCGCGCTGTTCTACTATGGCGACGACGCACTCAACCAATATCGTTTCGAACGGGTCGACCTGCGGGTGGCCAAGCGCATTGCCCTGGGCAAAGCCAACGTGGAGCTGGCCGGCATGTTGCAACAACGCCTCGATAACCAGCCCACCACCTGGGCCGACAACACTTACGACCATCGTCACGTACTCTACTTCAGCGCGGAGCTGGAGTTCTGAGATGGGCGACTCGTCACGGATGACCTCCTTCTTTATCTATAAGTTGCGGCGACTTGCCGGGCTGCTGGCCGGCCTGTTGCTGTGCGCACCGGCGTGGAGCGCCGAGATCCTGCTGACCGCCGCCGAAGACGGCGCCGGGGTGCAGGCCTTTACCCAGGCGCTGGCCCGGCAACGCCCCGAAGACCGCGTCACCTTCACGTCCCTTGCGGCCTTGCCGGCACCCAGCCACCTGCCCGCCGGCACGCGCCTGATCCTGCTCGACCTGCCCGGCCTCGACTGGCGCCTGCGGGATACCCAAGGGCCGCCGACGCTGGTACTGCGCATCAGTCGGCTACAAGCCCATCAGCGCCCGGAGGCCTCACGGCACGCGCGGGTCAGCCTGTTGTGGAGCGACCCGCCGCTGGAGCGGCAGCTGCGCCTGATCAGCAGCGTCCTGCCCCAGGCACGGCGCATCGGTGTGCTCTACGGCACCGACAGTGAATTCCTGCTGCCCGAATTGCGCCAGCACGCGGCGGCCCTGGAGTTGGAGATCGTGCCGCAGCGCTGGGACAACACTAACGACAGTCGCCCGCTGCAAACCCTGTTCAGGAACAGCGACGTGCTGCTCGGCCTCGATGACCCGCAGCTGTACAACCCGAAGACCGCTAAAAACCTGCTGCTGAGCAGCTACGCCCAGCAATTGCCGCTGTTCGGGCCCAATGCAGGGTTTGTGCGCGCCGGCAGCCTCGCCAGCACCTACAGCGACCAGGACGATTGGCTGGCGGTACTCGATCGTTTGCTCGACCAGCCGCCGGCCGCTTGGCCACGCGCGCTGTACCCCGACCACTTCAAAGTCGTGGGCAACGCGCAGGTCGCACGCTCACTGGGCATCGAACAGGTGGACGAAGCCAGCGTCGCCGCCCGAATGGCCGAAGGAGAAAAACGCCCATGACCTTGCGTCGTCGTTGGGACATCAATACCCGCACCCAGCTCATAACCCTGGGCCCGGCGCTGTTGCTGACGTTGCTGTTGATCAGCTTCTTCACCTTCGTGCGTATCCAGGACCTGCGCCAGGAACTGGACCACACCGGCCAATTGATCGCCAACCAACTGGCACCCGCCACCGAATATGGGGTGATCTCGGGCAACAACGATGTGCTCGACAGCCTGCTGCGCGCCACGCTGGCCACGCCCCATGTGCGCTTCCTGGAGATTCAGGACAGCAGCGAAAATATCCTGGTGTACGTCGAGCAACCCGCGGAGAAACACGACCGCGCGCTGTCGGTCAAAGTGTTCCAGGCGCCGATCCGCCTGCAGCATATCCAGTTGGGCAACGACTTTTTCCAGGACAACCTTAACGAACCCAAGGCCCCCCGCGCGGACTATCTGGGCCGGGTGATCGTCGGCATGTCCAATGACGCCTTCAGCCAGCGCCAGCAGGAGATCCTGTTCAAGGCCGGTATCCTCGCGCTGTTCGCCCTGCTGTTTACGTTCCTGCTCGCCCGGCGCCTGGCGGCGAGCCTGTCGCAACCGATCAGCGCCATGGGCAATGCGGTCAAGGCCATCCAGCAGGGCGACTACAAGACGCCGCTGCCGATTGTGGATGACTCGGAGCTGGGCGACCTGTCGCGGCATATCAACAACCTCGCCGAAGGCCTCAACCAGGCCAGCCGCGAACAACAGCAGGCCATGGCCCAGTTGATCCAGACCCGCGAAGAGGCCGAACGGGCCAACAACGCCAAGTCAGACTTCCTGGCCATGATGAGCCACGAACTGCGCACGCCGATGAACGGTGTACTGGGCATGCTACAACTGCTGGAAACCACCGACATGACCGAGGAACAGACCGAATACGCGGCGCTGGCCTCCGAATCCACCGAGCATTTGCTCAAGGTGATCAACGACATTCTCGACTTCTCGCGCATCGAACGCGCGGCCCTGGAGCTGGAACATATCCCCTTCAACCTGGCCGACCTGATCAACAGTTGCGCCCAGGCCTTCCAGCACAGCGCCCAGCAGCGCGGGCTGGCGCTCAAGCTGCCGATCCCGCCCGGCATGGACGCACTGCGGGTACAGGGCGATCCGACGCGGATCCGCCAGATCCTGGTGAACCTGATCGGCAATGCCTTGAAGTTCACCGAATACGGCACCGTCAGCGTCGAGCCCCATTGGCAGGTGCTCGACCATGAGTTGGTGTGGTTCACCTGCACCGTGCGTGACAGCGGCATCGGGATTTCCGCCGAGCGCCTGGAATTGATGTTCGATGCGTTCCAGCAGGCCGACAGTTCCATTTCAAGACGTTACGGCGGTACCGGTCTCGGGCTGCCCATCGCCCGTACCCTGGCCGAACGCATGGGTGGCACGCTGCGCGCGCAGAGCGAAGAAGGCCGTGGCTCGGTGTTTACCCTGGAGATCCCGCTGGCCATCGACCCCCACAGCCAGCCGTCGATCGCCCTGGATGCCGAGGGCAAGCACAGCGCCGGCGAGGGTCGCCATGTGTTGCTGGTGGAGGACAATCCGGTCAACCGCGCCGTGGTCGAAGCCATGCTGCGCAGCCTGGGCTTTGAAGTCAGCCTGGCCACCGATGGCGCCGAGGCGATCCGCAGTGCCGAGAGCCTGATATTCACCGCGATCCTGATGGATTGTCGCCTGCCCTTGATCGACGGTTATGAAGCCACCCGGCAGATTCGCCAACTGCCCGGCTGCGCCGACCTGCCGATCATCGCCCTGACGGCCAACGCATTGCAGGGCGACCGGGAAGCCTGCCTTGCGGCTGGAATGAACGATTACCTGGCCAAGCCGTTCAAACGCACGGATCTGCAGCAAATCCTGCAGCGCTGGGTGCAATAGCGGCGCGCCACTAGCCAACTCCGACTGGCGTGAAAGACGAAAGTGCGGCAGTCTTAGGCACCCGAACGGGCCCATAAACAGGCTCGGTTTAAAATTTCAGTGAACAAGTGTACATTCAGTACCTTGCCGCTGTGACTTTCACTACAACGCAATAGTCTATGTGTAGGCTGCCGACATGAGGCATGAACGCTTCATTCGGTTCGGGAAGATTTGCCCTACCCTGCCGCATGGGATTATTGAGGAGCTCGCATGACCAAACAAAACGCCTTTACTCGGGAAGACCTGCTGCGCTGCAGTCGCGGTGAGCTGTTCGGCCCAGGTAACGCGCAACTGCCCGCCCCGAACATGCTGATGGTGGATCGCATCACCCATATCAGCGAAGAGGGTGGCAAGTACGGCAAAGGTGAATTGGTCGCCGAGCTGGATATCACCCCGGACCTGTGGTTCTTCGCCTGTCACTTCGAAGGTGACCCTGTCATGCCTGGCTGCCTGGGCCTCGACGCCATGTGGCAACTGGTCGGCTTCTACCTGGGCTGGCAAGGCCTGCCAGGCCGTGGCCGCGCCCTGGGTTCGGGCGAAGTGAAGTTCTTCGGCCAGGTCCTGCCGACCGCCAAGAAAGTCACCTACAACATTCAAATCAAGCGCGTCCTCAAGGGCAAGCTGAACCTGGCCATCGCCGACGGTTCGGTGACTGTCGACGGTCGCGAGATCTATACTGCCGAAGGCCTTCGGGTCGGCGTATTTACTTCCACTGACAACTTTTAAGGGTTATCCGCATGCGCCGCGTCGTTATCACTGGTCTGGGCATCGTTTCTTGCCTGGGCAATGACAAAGAGACCGTCACCGCTAACCTGCGTGCAAGTCGCCCTGGCATCCGCTTCAACCCGGAATATGCCGAAATGGGTCTGCGTAGCCAGGTTTCCGGCTCCATCGACCTGCCCCTCGAAGAACTGATCGATCGCAAGATCTATCGCTTCGTGGGCCACGCTGCCGCCTATGCCTACCTGGCCATGAAAGACGCCATCGCCGACTCCGGCCTGAGCGAAGACCAGGTATCGAACGTACGCACCGGCCTGATCGCCGGCTCCGGCGGCGCATCGACCCTCAACCAGATGGAAGCGCTGGACATCCTGCGCGAAAAAGGCGTGAAGCGCGTTGGCCCGTACCGTGTCACGCGGACCATGGGCAGCACCGTTTCGGCCTGCCTGGCCACGCCGTTCCAGATCAAGGGCGTGAACTACTCGATCTCCTCCGCATGCGCCACCAGTGCACACTGCATCGGTACCGCCGTCGAGCAGATCCAACTGGGCAAGCAGGACATCGTGTTCGCCGGCGGCGGCGAAGAAGAACATTGGAGCCAGTCGTTCCTGTTCGACGCCATGGGCGCCCTGTCCACCCAGTACAACGAAACCCCGGAAAAGGCCTCCCGCGCCTACGATGCCAAGCGTGACGGTTTCGTCATCGCCGGCGGTGGCGGCATGGTGGTGGTCGAGGAGCTGGAGCACGCCCTGGCCCGTGGCGCCAAGATCTACGCGGAAATCGTCGGCTACGGCGCCACTTCCGATGGCTACGACATGGTTGCGCCAAGCGGTGAAGGCGCCATCCGTTGCATGCAGATGGCCATGTCCACCGTGGATACCCCGATCGACTACCTGAACACCCACGGCACCTCGACTCCGGTCGGCGACGCCAAGGAAATGGAAGGTGTACGCGCGGTATTCGGCGACAAAGCCCCAGCCATCAGCTCCACCAAGAGCCTGTCGGGTCACTCCCTGGGCGCCGCCGGCGTTCACGAAGCGATCTACTGCCTGCTGATGATGGAAGGCAACTTCATGGCCGGTTCGGCCAACATCGACGAGATCGACCCGGTCGTCGCCGATATGCCGATCCTGACCAAGACGGTTGAAAACGTCAAAGTCGACACCGTGATGAGCAACAGCTTCGGCTTCGGTGGCACTAACGCCACCCTGGTGCTGAAACGCTGGCAGGGTAAGTGAGCCCCGCAGGTTGATCACATGAAAAGCCCCGACTGGTTCGGGGCTTTTTTATGGGCGACGGGATTTGAGACCGCAACCGCATTTGCGTGAGACGAAAACGCAATATCAACGCGCACCCTCATCGCCGCGAGGTTTAGGCAGGATGGCCAGGAAGTTGTCCCTCGCCACTTTGCGGGCAACGTCTTCAGGCAATGCATCCAGGAAGACATCAAAGCGGTGCATTTCCTCACCCAGCTTGTTGAAACGCCCGACGACATCCGAACCCAGCATAAAGCGCTCCGGGAAGCGCTCCACCAGCGTTACCCACTCCGGCCGAGGCTTGCCCCCATCATCCAGCAAGTACGGCGTGAGCATGCTCCAGGACAGGTCGATATACAGGTTGGGGTAAGCCTCGAGCATACGGTTCAAGGTGGGTAGCAAAAAGTCCATTTGCACCTGGTGGCGGTGAATTTCCTTGCTGGTGCCGGCGTGAGCCCAGATAAAGCGGGTGTGCGGGTGGTTGCGCAGCGGCTCTTCCACTTCGGCGAGGTACAGCGGGTTACGCTCGCGCTTGGAGGTGATGTTGGAGTGCAGCATCACCGGCAAGTCGTTTTCCGCCGCCAGGTGATAGATACGCGTCATGGCCTCGTTGTTGGCGCGCGGGGTATCCCCCGATGTGAGGGCGGTAAGGTCGTCGTGACGGGTAAACACTTCACCGATGCCCTGCCACAGCCCCGGGTTGAGGTCGAGCATGCGCTGGATATGGGCATCCGAATTCTTGTCATTGGGGTTGAAGCCGGACAGAAATGGATGAAAGTGCTGGCGCTGTTCAGGTGTCAGTTTATTTACCGCTGCGGCAACAATCACGTCCGTGGCGCTGTACCAATAGGCATCAGCGTCATCACCGGTGTAGTAGCGCGGGCGCTTGGGCTCGTCTTCGTGCCATTTCTTTGCGACGGGAATGCCGGAAATCATGACATGCTCGATGCGATTTTCTGCCATCGCCTTGAGCAACGTGTCCATCCCCGCCGTTTCCTGGAAGAAATCCACGTAATGCAGGTGGGCATCGCTGTAGGCATAGTCGCGAGCCTGCGCGGCAAGACTGTTGGCGGCGAGCAACAGGGCGAGACTCAAGCGGGTCCAGGGCACGGTATAACCTCGATAAGGGCGAATACCGGTAGACCTTGCGTGTCGTACCGGGGTTCAGCCGGCAAAAAAATGTGGAACACCCCCGTGCCAGCATGCTCTATAACTGCATGACCTTCCTTCTGCCAACCCGTGAGGTTTGCCATGCCTGTTACCGTCAATACGCTGAACGCCGACAACTTCCGCCACAGCGTCAATATCAATAACCACGAGCTGTTTACCGACCTGCCCAAGAGCCTGGGTGGTGACGACTCGGCGCCCTCCCCCCACGATTACTTCGACGCCGCGCTGGCATCGTGCAAGGCGCTGACCGTCAAGCTCTATGCCCAGAAAAAAGACATCCCCCTGACCGGCGTGACCGTGGAAGTCACCCACGACGCCAGCGAAGAGCAAAAGGGCAAATACAGGCTCAACGTCAAGCTGACGCTCAAGGGCGTACTCACCGACGAACAGCGCGACGAGCTGCACCGTGTGGCCGATCGCTGCCCGGTACACAAGCTGATGACCACCGCCGAGGTCACCATCGAAACCCGCCTCTCTGAAGGCGCGTTCAGCCAATAGCGGCAACCTCCCGTCGAGCGGGTTATGCTCATTACCCTACAACCCGCTCAGACTGGGACGCACCATGACCACCCTCACCGTGATCCGCCCACGCCCCGAAGATGTCGAAGGCCAGCCGATCCTGCGCCCGCTGCCCTCGCGGGAATGTCGCAGCGTCGGGCCCTTTGTGTTTTTCGACCATATGCTGCCGACCCGCTATGCACCGGGCAGCGGCATGAACATCCGCCAGCACCCGCATATCGGCCTGTCCACCCTCACCTATCTGTTCAAAGGCGCACTGCAGCACAAGGACAGCCTGGGGTCGGATCAAGTGGTAGAGGCCGGCGATGTCAGCTGGATGACTGCAGGCGGTGCAATCGCCCATGTCGAGCGCACACCCGAGGCACTCAAGGCCCACGGTTTCAGCATGCATGGCCTGCAAGTGTGGCTGGCGTCGCCCAAGGACCACGAAGCGGGGCCGGGACACTACAGCCATCACCCTGCAGCGAGCCTGCCGGTGAGTGACAATCTGGGCGTGCGGATTCGCCTGATCGCCGGCAGTGGCTTCTGCCTCAAATCACCGGTGCCGGTGCTGTCGCCTACGTTGTATGCAGATGTACACATGCAAACGGCCACGACCCTGCTGATTCCTGACGAGCACGAGGAACGCGCGGTGTATGTGCTGGAGGGTGAAGCCCAGTTGGAGGGTGAGCGGCTTGAGGTGCACAGCCTGGTGGTATTGCCGGCCGGGCAGGCAATGACCCTGTTCGCCGAGAGCGATTGCCAGTTGGTGGTGTTTGGCGGAGCACCGCTGGATGGGCCACGGCGGATCAATTGGAATTTTGTCGCGAGCGATCCGTTGAAGATCGAGCAGGCCAGGCAGCGCTGGGCCGCTGGGGATTGGCCGACGGTGCCGGGTGAAACTGAAAGAATTGAGTTGCCGGTGAGATAGCTATCGGGGGCAAGCCCCCGATGACGCCGGAACAGGCGCTGAAGATTCAGCCCTTGAACACTTCATCCAGCAAGTTATGCATCGACCGGAACGCCCGTGCAGCGGTCTTGGCGTCATACATCATCTTGCCCGGCACATTGGCATCCGGGTCAGTGAAGGAATGCACCGCACCGCCGTAACTCAGCAATTGCCAATCCACGCCGGCCGCGTTCATTTCATCTTCGAACGCCGGCAGTTGCTCTTTCGGCACCAACGGGTCGGAAGCACCGTGCAGTACCAGCACTGGACCCTTGATGTTTTTCGCGTCTGCCGGGTTCGGCGTGTCGAGGGTGCCGTGGAACGATACGGCAGCCTTCAATGGCGCACCGGTACGTGCCAGCTCCAGGGAGCAGCAACCGCCGAAGCAGAAACCAAAGGTGGCCAGCTTCGAGGTGTCCACTGCCGCTTCGGTCTGGCCCTGCAGCTGCTCAAGGGCAGCCTGCATGCGTTTGTTCAGCAACGGGCGATCATTCTTCAACGGCATCATTGCGGCGCCGGCTTCATCGCCATTCGACGGGCGCACGGTTTGCCCGTAGAGGTCGGCGATCAGCACCACGTAGCCCTTGGCGGCAACGCTCTTGGCGATCTCCTCGGCACCCGCACTCACCCCCATCCAGTTCGGCGCCATCAGCAGGCCGGGCAGCGGGTTCTTTTGGCTGGCATCGAACGCCAGGCGGCTTTCATAAGACTGGCCATCAATCTGATAGACCACGGAACGCACAGTGACTTGGCTCATCATTTTCTCCAGTTGAAGATCACTAGAACGGAAATAGGCTGTAGGTGCGAGCTTGCTCGCGAAGAACCTCAACGATCACGCGGGCAACCTGACACCCAGCGCCGCCCGCAGTTTTTTCGCGAGCAAGCTCGCTCCTACAAACGAAAAAACCCGCCGAAGCGGGTTTTTCTACAACGGTATCAAACCGACAGTTCAACCAACAGCTTGTTCAGTCGGCGCACGTAGGCGGCCGGGTCCTTGAGGCTGTCGCCAGCGGCCAGGGCCGCCTGGTCGAAAAGGATGTGGGACAGGTCGCCAAAGCGCTCTTCGCTCTGCTCGCCGTCGAGTTTCTCGATCAACGGGTGAGCCGGGTTGAATTCGAAGATCGGCTTGGAGTCCGGGACCTTCTGGCCGCTGGCTTCGAGGATCTGGCGCATCTGCATGCCCAGGTCCTGCTCGCCGATGGCCAGGATCGCCGGGGAATCGGTCAGACGGTGGGAAACCCGCACTTCGCTGACGGCATCGCCCAGGGACGCCTTGATCCGCTCAACCAGGCCTTCTTTGGCCTTGGCGACCTCCTCGGCTTCTTTCTTCTCTTCCTCGGAGTCCAGGTTACCCAGGTCCAGGTCGCCACGGGCCACGTCGACAAAGGATTTGCCGTCGAACTCGTTGAGGTAGCTCATCAGCCACTCATCGATACGGTCGGTCAGCAGCAGCACTTCGATGCCTTTCTTACGGAAGACTTCCAGGTGCGGGCTGTTCTTGACCTGTGCGTAGGTTTCGCCGGTCAGGTAGTAAATCTTGTCCTGGCCTTCCTTGGCACGTGCCAGGTACTCGGCCAGGGACACCACCTGCTCGCCCTCTTCGCCCTGGGTGGAAGCAAAGCGCAGCAGACCGGCGATTTTTTCCTTGTTGGCAAAATCTTCCGCCGGGCCTTCTTTCATGACCTGGCCGAAGTTTTTCCAGAAACCCTTGTATTGCTCTGGCTCGTTCTTCGCCAGTTTTTCCAGCATGTCGAGTACGCGCTTGGTCAGCGCCGACTTCATGGAATCGATGATCGGGTCTTTTTGCAGGATTTCCCGCGACACGTTCAGCGACAGGTCATTGGAGTCGACCACACCCTTGATAAAGCGCAGGTACAGCGGCAGGAACGACTCCGCCTGGTCCATCACGAACACGCGCTGCACGTAGAGCTTCAGGCCTTTTGGCGCTTCACGCTGGTACAGGTCGAACGGCGCACGGGCCGGCACGTAGAGCAGCGAGCTGTATTCCAGCTTGCCTTCGACCTTGTTATGGCTCCAGCTCAGCGGGTTTTCGTAGTCGTGGCCGATATGCTTGTAGAACTCCTGGTATTCCTCGTCCTTGATCTCGGTACGCGGACGGGTCCACAGGGCACTGGCGCGGTTGACGGTTTCCCATTCCTGGGCAGGCTTCTCTTCACCTTCGGCAGCCGCTTGTTCTTTCGGCAGCTCGATCGGCAAGGCAATATGGTCGGAGTACTTCTTGATGATATTGCGCAGGCGCCAGCCGTCGGCGAACTCGTCTTCACCGGATTTGAGGTGCAGGACGATGCGGGTACCACGGTCAGCCTTGTCGATGGTGGCGATTTCAAATTCGCCCTCGCCCTTGGAAGCCCAGTGCACGCCTTCGCTGGCGTCAAGGCCGGCACGACGGCTGAACACTTCAACCTTGTCGGCCACGATGAAGGCCGAGTAGAAGCCCACACCGAACTGGCCGATCAGGTGCGAATCTTTCTTCTGGTCGCCAGACAGGTTTTTCATGAAGTCGGCGGTGCCGGATTTGGCGATGGTCCCCAGGTGGGTGATCGCATCGTCACGGCTCATGCCGATACCGTTATCTTCGAGGGTGACGGTATTGGCGTCTTTGTCGAAGCTCACACGGATTTTCAGTTCCGCGCCGCCTTCCAGCAGTTCAGGCTTGGACAGGGCTTCGAAACGTAATTTGTCGACAGCGTCAGAGGCGTTCGAGATCAATTCGCGAAGGAAGATTTCCTTGTTGGAATACAGCGAATGGATCATGAGGTGCAGCAGTTGCTTCACCTCGGTCTGGAAGCCCAGGGTTTCCTTTTGAGTTTCCACACTCATGGTCATCAAACTCCAATTGGATGGCAGTGGCCGCGCCCTGAAGGGTTGGCGGCGGGTTGTCATCAAAGTTGGGGGCTAAGAGCAGGATTTCAAGGGCGGACCACGTCCTCGATCTTGAAATGCGCACGGGCGGTGGCGATGGGCTCGGCGGCGGTGGTTTGCCAGGCGGTGATCGCCACATTCGCCACCCGTCGGCCCTGGCGCCATACCTGGCATTTGGCGTAAGTGTCGCGAAACTGGCCGGCGCGCAGGTAATCGAGGGAGAAATCGATGATTTTCGGGAGGCCCGGCGCTCCGGTAAACACCAGCAGGTGCAACGCCGCTGCCAGTTCCATGAAGCCGGCAATCACCCCGCCGTGAAGCGCCGGCAATATGGGGTTACCAATATTGTCCTTGTGGGCCGGCAGGCGAAACAGCAATTCATCCCCCAGCCGGGTGCATTCGATACCGATCAGTTTGGCGTAGGGGATCAGGTCCAGCAGCGCCTCGTAGTTGCCGCGCTGATGAGCCTGTTCCAGGCGGGTCTTGAATCGATGGGTCATGCCTGCTCTCCCTTGATCGCGCGCGCCAACCCGTGGGTGCCCTTGAGACGCTTGCCCATGCGCATGAAAGTGCCCACCACATGGGCGATGGGTTGTTGCGGATCGTCCTGGTAGGCAAAACCACGGGTGAAGATCACATCGGTGGTCACCCGGTAGCATTGGGCGAAACCATATACCGGCTTATGCGGCTCGGCGGGATGCATATAGTCGACACGCAGGTCCAGGGTCGGGCACACCTCGAACTCCGGCAGGACACACAGGGTGGCCATGCCGCAGGCAGTGTCCATCAAGGATATCAAAGCGCCACCATGGATCACGCCGGTCTGGGGGTCACCCACCAACTGCGGGGCGTAAGGCATGGCCAACGTGATGCCCTCCTCGCTGGCATGATGAACGCTGATACCCAGCACCTGACAATGGCGCAAGGCCGAGACAAAGCGCGTCGCGCGCTCTAACAAGGGATTTTCGGTCATTCGTTGCAGACTCTTATTAGTGTTGATGGGCGAAATAGACGGTGCGGGCGAAAGTTCCTTTGAGGTCGTTGTTTATATATCTGTGGAATAAAAGGAACTAATGCTGAACGGCCATGCTCGAAAGGCCAGTAGATATCTTCACTAAGGAGAAACACCCCATGCGTAAGACTTTAGCTATTTCCATGATGTTGGCCGCTGCCCTCGGTCTCGCTGCTTGCGACAAGAAATCCGAAGACAAAGCCCAAGATGCCGCAGCGCATTCTGAGCAAGCTCAAAAAGACATGGCGAAAGCTCAGGATAAAGTGAACGACGCTGCGAAAGAAAACGCCGATGCTGCCAAAGCTCAGGCTGAATCGAACGAAGCCGCCGCAAAAGAAGCAGCACCAGCTACTCCTGCCACCGGTTCCTGATACCGCTGCATGAAATAGCTTCGCTGCAATAAAAAGAAAGCCCGCTTATAGAGCGGGCTTTACTTTGCCTGTTGTTTTAACTCAGCGCGTCACGCATTAAATCTCCTCTTTGGCGGGCTCAGGCATCGGTGTATCCGTCTGCGTATACACCATCACTTGCAGTACGTCGGAATGAAACTCCCGGCGATACAACACAAACACCACCCCGGCACTCATCAACATGAACAACCAGGGGCTGACGAACCACGCCAGCATGGTCATGCCGAAGTAATAAGAACGCAGGCCAAAGTTGAACTGGTTGGCGGCCATGGAGATCACCCGCGCCGCACGCAGGGCAAACGCCTTGCGCTCCTGCTCCGACACATGCCGTTCACCGATCATCGGTGCCGACCCGACCAGCACCGCGGCAAAGTTGTACTGGCGCATGCACCAACTGAAGGTGAAGAAGGCATACACGAAGACCAGCGCCAGGCAGAGCAGCTTGATCTCCGACATGCCCTGGGAGGCCTGCTGCACCATGGGTATGTCCGCCAGCAATGACACCGCCCGCTCGGAAGCCCCCAGCACCGTGAGAATGCCGGCGAGGATGATCAAGGTGCTGGAGGCGAAGAATGAGGCATTACGCTCCAGGTTGCCGATCACGCTGGCATCGGCGATGCGGTTGTCACGCAGCAGCATGCGGCGCATCCAGTCCTCGCGATACAAATGCAGCACGCTGGCCAGGCACGCGGTGTCTCGGGCTTTCCAGGTGGCATAACGGGTGTAGCCGCCCCAGCACAGGATGAACCAGAGGGCGGCAAGCAGGTGGATCTGATTGGCTTCGACGAACGACATGCGGGTCCTTGCAGAAAGAAGATTGAGAAACTTTTTGCGTCTGTTCGACGTTAGCGCAAAGAAAAAGACACTGCCTTGCGCTCAAAAAAAATGCCCCGTATCGATTGATACGAGGCATTTCCGTACTGCATGAAACCCGCTTGTTATGCGATGGCTTCGCTGCGCTTACCCAGCATGCGATCAATGACGACCGCCACAACCAGCGTCATCACCGACGGCACCAGCCACGCCAGGCCTTGCTCGCTCAGCGGCAGGTTCGCCAGCTGCGAAGGCATCCAGCCTGCCAGGCCTGCGCCCTTGAGCGCGTCGATGCAACCAAAGATGAACGACACCAGCATCACCGGCCCGACGATACGGCCCTGTTCCTGCCAGAAGTCTTTGCAGAAGCTCAAGGCCACCAGCACGATGCACGGCGGGTAGATCGCGGTGAGTACCGGGATCGAGAACGCAATCAGCTTGGTCAGGCCAAGGTTCGACACGAACAGCGAGAACAGCGCCAGGATCACTACCAGGGTCTTGTAGGACAGCGGCAGGATTTTGCTGAAGTACTCGGCACATGCGCAGGTCAGGCCGACGGCAGTGACCAGGCATGCCAGGGAGATCAATACAGCCAGGAACCCACTGCCCAGGGAACCGAAGGTGTGCTGAACATAAGCGTGCAGCACTGCGGCGCCATTGGCAGCGCCGGCAGCGACTTCATGGCTGCCCGACCCGAGGCGGAACAGGCTGACATACACCAGCGCCAAACCGACGCCGGCAATCAACCCGGCAATGATCGCGTAGCGGGTGATCAGCTTGGGCGATTCGACACCACGGGAACGGATCGCATTGACGATCACAATGCCAAACACCAGCGCCCCCAGGGTATCCATGGTCAGGTAGCCATTGATAAAGCCCTGGGAAAACGGTGCGGCGACGTATTCCGGGGTGGCGACACCCACCTCACCTGCCGGCAGGGCAAACGCGGCAATGCCGAGGATGGCCAGGGCGATGATCTTCAGCGGCGCCAGGAAGCGACCCACGGTGTCCAGCAGTCGGCCTGGGTACAGGGAGACAAAGAACACCACCAGGAAATACACCGAGCTGTAGAGGAACAGCGCCAGCGGGCTTTCGCCGGTCAGCGGCGCCAGGCCCACTTCAAACGACACGGTCGCGGTACGCGGGGTGGCGAACAGCGGCCCTACCGCCAGATACGCCGCCGCCGCGAGCAGGCCACCGGCGATCTTGCCGATCGGGCTGCTCAGCGCGTCCATGCCGCCACCGACCTTGGCCAGGGCGATCACGGTGACCACCGGCAGGCCAACGGCGGTGATCAGGAAGCCCAGCGCCGCCATCCAGACATGAGGCCCGGACTGCAAACCAACGATAGGCGGGAAGATGATGTTGCCGGCGCCCACGAACAGGGCGAAGGTCATGAAGCCCAACGCCAGGATGTCCTGGCTTTTCAACACTTTCATTTGAGGAAATACCACACTACTGAATCGGAATTTAGAGAGGGATTCCCTATGGATGAGGGAAATGCTGCCGGCCCTTATGGGCACCGACCGGTCTAGCGCGCAGCTTCCTTTTGGGAGGCGGACGCATAAAGAGGCGGCTAGGGTACAGAATTAGCCTGACAAACGCACTGTTGCGGGGCGCACTGTCCGATAAGCGACATCTCGATGTCGCGTTTTCATACTTAATTTGGCAATACAAACAAAATTGTGGGAGGGGGCTTGCTCCCGATAGCGGTGCGTCAGTCCCACATCAGCTGGCTGATGCACTGCAATCGGGGCAAGCCCCCTCCCACATTTGAATCGTCAACAATCTGCAGAATGCACAAAGGCCACCCGAAGGTGGCCTTTGCTGGTAAAGCGTCAGCTAAGCGCGAGGCTTACTTGACAGCCCAACCGGTCAGCTCGGCCAAGGCCTTGCCGATGTCTGCCAGCGAACGCACGGTTTTAACGCCTGCGTCTTGCAGTGCAGCGAATTTCTCGTCTGCAGTGCCTTTGCCGCCAGAGATGATTGCGCCAGCATGGCCCATGCGCTTGCCCGCAGGGGCAGTCACACCAGCGATGTAGGAAACAACCGGCTTGGTCACGTGTGCCTTGATGTAGGCAGCCGCTTCTTCTTCAGCCGAACCGCCGATCTCACCGATCATCACGATCGCTTCGGTCTTCGGGTCTTCCTGGAACAGCTTCAGGATATCGATGAAGTTGGAGCCCGGGATCGGGTCACCGCCGATGCCGACGCAAGTCGACTGACCGAAACCGGCGTCAGTAGTTTGCTTCACAGCTTCGTAGGTCAGGGTGCCGGAACGGGAAACGATACCGACTTTACCTGGCAAGTGAATGTGACCTGGCATGATGCCGATCTTGCATTCGCCTGGAGTGATCACGCCTGGGCAGTTAGGGCCGATCAGGACTACGCCCAGCTCGTCGCACTTAACTTTAGCGTCCAGCATGTCCAGGGTAGGAATGCCTTCGGTGATGCACACGATCAGCTTGATGCCGCCGAATGCCGCTTCCAGGATCGAGTCCTTGCAGAAAGGAGCTGGAACGTAGATCACGCTGGCGGTGGCGCCAGTGGCAGCTACAGCGTCTTTCACGGTGTTGAACACTGGCAGGCCCAGGTGCTCGGTGCCGCCTTTGCCCGGGGTTACGCCGCCAACCATCTTGGTGCCGTATTCGATGGCTTGCTGGGTGTGGAAACTACCTTGCGAACCGGTAATACCCTGGCAGATAACTTTGGTGTCTTTATTGATCAGGACGCTCATTATTTGCCCTCCGCAGCTTTGACAACTTGTTGAGCAGCGTCGGTCAGGCTGGTAGCCGCGATGATGTTCAAACCGCTTTCTGCCAGTACTTTAGCGCCCAGTTCAGCGTTGTTGCCTTCAAGGCGAACAACAACCGGGATTTTAACGCCGACTTCTTTCACTGCGCCGATGATGCCTTCGGCAATCATGTCGCAACGAACGATGCCGCCGAAGATGTTGACCAGTACTGCAGCGACGTTGGAGTCGGACAGGATGATCTTGAAGGCTTCGGTTACGCGTTCCTTGGTAGCACCACCGCCCACGTCGAGGAAGTTGGCTGGTTTGCCGCCATGCAGGTTGACGATGTCCATGGTACCCATGGCCAGGCCGGCACCGTTGACCATGCAACCGATGTTACCTTCCAGGGCTACGTAGTTCAGTTCGAACTTGGCAGCGTGCGCTTCGCGCGGATCGTCTTGCGACGGATCGTGGAAAGTCTTCAGCTTAGGCTGACGGTACATGGCGTTGGCGTCGATGTTGATCTTGGCGTCGAGGCAGTGCAGATCGCCGTCAGCCTTGATCACCAGCGGGTTCACTTCCAGCAGGGCCAGATCGTGATCCTGGAACAGTTTGGCCAGACCTACGAAGATCTTGGCGAACTGGGCAACTTGCTTGCCTTCCAGGCCCAGCTGGAAAGCCAGCTCGCGACCCTGGAATGGCTGGGCGCCAACCAGTGGGTCGATAGTGGCTTTCAGAATTTTTTCTGGGGTTTCGTGAGCGATCTTCTCGATGTCCACGCCACCTTCGGTGGAAGCCATGAACACGATGCGACGGCTCGAACGGTCAACGACAGCGCCCAGGTACAGCTCTTTAGCGATATCAGTGCACGATTCAACCAGGATCTTGGTGACTGGCTGGCCATTGGCATCAGTCTGGTAAGTCACCAGACGCTTGCCCAGCCACTGCTGTGCGAAGGCCTTGGCGTCTTCTTTGCTGCGAACCAGCTTAACGCCGCCCGCTTTACCGCGACCACCAGCGTGGACCTGGGCTTTGACAACCCACTCGGTGCCGCCGATTTTGTCGCAAGCTTCTGCTGCTGCTTCCGGGGTGTCTACTGCGTAGCCCTTGGAAACTGGCAGGCCGTATTCAGCGAACAGCTGCTTACCCTGATACTCGTGAAGATTCATGCTTTTTACCGTCTTCGTTAGGTACTGCGCATTCGGCGCTGCGCTCATTATGAGTGCCGCGCCACCTGTGACTGCTGCTTGCGCAACTTGCGGGGCTCAAGGCCCGTAAAGCTGCGCAAGACTGCGTCCAGCGGATATTCCGCGGTGAGTCTTGCGCGCAAGGCTCACGACGGGCAACTCCGCCGTGGTTTCTTATTATCTCGCTTAGCGCTTCTTCTTGTTGGCGATGTGGATGGCATGGCCATTCACTGCCAACGCGGCTTCGTGCAGCGCTTCGGACAGGGTCGGATGGGAGAAGACCATCATGCCGATGTCCTCGGCACTGGTGCCGAATTCCATACCGATCGCGCCCTGCTGAACCAGTTCTGCTGCGCCTGGGCCAATCACGTGGACGCCCAATACGCGGTCAGTCTTGGCATCAGCGATGACTTTGACAAAACCACCGGTGTCGTTGGCTGCCATGGCACGGCCAGAAGCGGCGAACGGGAAGGTGCCGACGTTAACTTCAACGCCTTCAGCTTTCAACTGCTGTTCGTTCTTGCCGACCCATGCAATTTCCGGGTGGGTGTAGATAACCGATGGGATCAGGTCGTAGTTCATCTGGGTCTTGTGACCCTTGATGCGCTCGACAACCATGATGCCTTCTTCGGAAGCCTTGTGCGCGAGCATCATGCCGCGAACCACGTCGCCAATGGCGTAGACGCCCGGAACGGTGGTAGCGCAGTGATCGTCAACGTGGATGAAGCCACGCTCGTCGATGTTCACGCCGCTGTCGGAAGCCAGCAGGTCGGTGGTCACTGGACGGCGACCAACGGCCACGATCAGCTTGTCGAACGTGATGGTCTGTTCGCCATCCTTGTCGGTGTAGGTCACGACGACTTCTTCGCCATTGACCTTAGAGCCGGTCACGCGAGCGCCCAGCTTGATGTCCAGACCTTGTTTGGTCAGGGTTTTCAGCGCTTCTTTGGACACCGCGGTGTCGGCAGCCAGCAGGAACGTGTCCAGGGCTTCCAGCACGGTCACTTCGGAACCCAGGCGGGACCAGACCGAACCCAGTTCCAGGCCGATGACGCCAGCGCCGATCACGCCCAGGCGCTTAGGCACGGCCTGGAATTCCAGGGCGCCGGTCGAATCAACGATCACGTTCTGGTCAACCGGAGCCGGTGGAATGTCGATTGGACGCGAACCTGGGGCCAGGATCACGTTCTCGGCTTCGATGATTTCTACCGAGCCGTCCGGCTTGGTGATTTCAACTTTCTTGCCGGCCAGCAGTTTGCCGTGGCCTTGCAGGGAAGTCACGCCGTTGGCCTTGAACAAGGTCGCAACGCCGGAAGTCAGGCCTTTAACGATGTTGGCTTTACGGCCGACCATTGCTGGCACGTCCATGGTCACGCCGGCATGGTTGATGCCGTGGATCGCGAAGCCGTCCTGGGCTTCGTGGAATTTCCAGGAGCTGTCCAGCAGCGCCTTGGAAGGAATGCAACCGACGTTCAGGCAAGTACCGCCCAGTGCCAGTTTGCCTTCCTTGTCGGTGTATTTTTCAATGCAAGCAGTCGAGAGGCCCAGTTGTGCGGCCTTGATGGCGGCAACGTAGCCGCCAGGACCCGCACCAATCACTACAACGTCAAATTTCTGCGACATGAAAATAGTTCCTCTATTTAGCAGCAAGCTTTCAAGCCGCAAGCCCCAAGCCCAACTGCCTTATCCGGCAATCTGTCACTTGAGACCTGCAGCTGCTTCTATCAGATATCCAGCAGCAGACGAGCCGGGTCTTCCAGCAGGTTCTTGATGGTCACCAGGAAAGTCACGGCTTCTTTACCATCGATCAGGCGGTGATCGTAAGACAGCGCCAGGTACATCATTGGGCGGATCACGACTTGGCCGTTGATGGCCATCGGACGCTGGATGATGTTGTGCATGCCCAGGATCGCGGCTTGTGGCGGGTTAACGATCGGCGTCGACATCATCGAACCGAAGGTACCACCGTTGGTGATGGTGAAGGTACCACCGGTCATCTCGTCGATGGTCAGCTTGCCGTCACGGGCTTTCTTGCCGAAGCCGGCGATGCCGCCTTCGATTTCGGCCAGGCTCATCAGTTCGGCGTTACGCAGGACCGGAACCACCAGGCCACGGTCGCTGGACACGGCAACGCCGACGTCTGCATAACCGTGGTAAACGATGTCGCCGCCGTCGATGGAAGCGTTGACTGCCGGGAAGCGTTTCAGCGCTTCGGTGGCCGCTTTCACGAAGAACGACATGAAGCCCAGGCGCACGCCGTTGTGGGACTTCTCGAACAGATCCTTGTACTTCGAACGCAGGGCCATGACTTCGGTCATGTCGACTTCGTTGAAAGTGGTCAGCATCGCCATGTTCGACTGTGCTTCAACCAGGCGCTTGGCCACGGTGGCACGCACGCGGGTCATCGGTACACGCTTCTCGGTGCGGTCGCCGGCAGCGAACACAGGCGCAGCGGCAGCCGGGGCAGCAGCCTTGGCAGGCGCGGCAGCCGGAGCGTTTTTCTTGGCTTCAACAGCAGCTACCACATCTTCCTTGGTCACACGGCCGTCTTTGCCGGTGCCTTTGATGGAAGCCAGGTTGATGCCGTTTTCTTCGGCCAACTGGCGAGCAGCCGGTGCAGCGATTGGATCTTCGCCACCCGCAGCCGGAGCGGCAGCAGGTGCCGAGGCAGCGGCCGGTGCAGCAGCGGCAGCAGGAGCAGCGGCAGCGCTGCCCTCTTCGATCGAGCCGAGTACCTGGTTCGACAGAACTGTAGCGCCCTCTTCGGCAACGATTGCGCCCAGCACGCCGTCAGCTTCGGCCAACACTTCCAGCACGACTTTGTCGGTCTCGATGTCGACGATCAGGTCGTCACGCTTGACGGCCTCACCTGGTTTCTTGTGCCAGGTGGCAACGGTGCCATCGGCAACCGATTCCGGGAATGACGGGGCTTTGATTTCGATAGCCATTATCTGTGGGTCCTTAAAATTCGGTTTCAGTCAGCGCGAAGGCGTTAAACAGTGAAAGCATCTTGCAGCAGTTTTTCCTGCTGCTCGGCGTGCATCGACGCATAACCACACGCAGGTGCAGCGGAAGCATCACGGCCGGCGTATTCCAGGCCCAGGGCCTTGTTGTGGTTACCGATGCTGCGGCGCAGGTGATGCTGGCTGCTGTACCAAGCGCCCTGGTTCATCGGTTCTTCCTGACACCACACCACATTGGTGAGGTTGGTGTAAGGCGCGATGATCTCCATGAGGTCATCTTCCGGGAACGGGTAAAGCTGCTCGATACGCACGATGGCGATGTCTTCGCGGCCTTCGGCACGGCGTTTTTCCAGCAGGTCGTAGTAGACCTTGCCGCTGCACAGGATCAGGCGAGTGACCTTGGCCGCGTCCAGCGTATCGATCTCTGGAATCACGGTCTGGAACGAACCATCCGCCAGATCTTCCAGGGTCGAGATGGCCAATTTGTGACGCAGCAGCGATTTCGGGGTCAGCACTACCAGCGGCTTGCGCAGCGGGCGGATCACCTGGCGACGCAGCAAGTGGTAGATCTGCGCCGGGGTGGTCGGCACGCACACCTGGATGTTGTGCTCGGCGCACAGCTGCAGGTAACGCTCCAGACGGGCCGAGGAGTGCTCCGGCCCCTGACCTTCATAACCGTGTGGCAGCAGCATGGTCAGACCGCACAGACGGCCCCACTTGTGCTCGCCGCTGGTGATGAACTGGTCGATAACCACCTGGGCACCGTTGGCGAAGTCGCCGAACTGGGCTTCCCAGATCACCAGCGCCTGCGGCGTGGTGGTCGAGTAACCGTATTCGAACGCCAGTACGGCTTCTTCGGACAGGAACGAATCGTACAGGTCGAAACGCGGCTGGCCTTCGTACAGGTTCTGCAGCGGGATGTAGGTGCCCGCGTCTTTCTGGTTGTGCAGTACCGCGTGACGGTGCGAGAACGTACCACGGCCGATGTCCTGGCCGGTCATGCGGATCGGGTGACCTTCGAACGCCAGGGTCGCGTACGCCATGGTTTCGGCATAACCCCAGTTGATCGGCAGGCCGCCGGCTTGCATCTTCTGACGGTCTTCGTAGATCTTCGCAACCTGGCGCTGCACCACGAAGCCATCCGGGATTTCCAGCAGCTTGGCGGACAGTTCCTGCAGGGTCTTCAGATCGAACGAGGTGTCGTGACGCGCCGTCCAGGTGTGACCCAGGTACGGACGCCAGTCAACGAACAGCTCTTTGTTCGGCTCCTTGACCAGGCTTTTTACGACATGCAGACCATTGTCCAGCGCGTTGCGGTATTCATCGATCTTCGCCTGAACCCGTTCATCGTCAACGATACCGGCCTTGGTCAGGCTTTCGGCATACAGCTCACGGGTGGTGCGCTGCTTGGTGATCTGCTGGTACATCAACGGCTGGGTGCCGCTTGGCTCGTCGGCTTCGTTGTGACCGCGACGGCGGTAGCAAACCAGGTCGATCACCACGTCACGCTTGAACTGCATGCGGTAGTCGACAGCCAGTTGGGTCACGAACAGCACGGCTTCCGGATCATCGCCATTCACATGGAGGATCGGCGCCTGGATCATCTTGGCAACGTCGGTGGCGTACTCGGTGGAACGCGCATCCAACGGGTTGCTGATGGTGAAGCCAACCTGGTTGTTGATGACGATGTGAACGGTACCGCCGGTCTTGAAGCCGCGGGTCTGCGACATCTGGAACGTTTCCAGGACCACGCCTTGACCGGCGAATGCCGCGTCACCGTGGATGGAAATCGGCAGGACCTTTTCACCGGTAGTGTCGTTACGACGATCCTGGCGAGCACGGACCGAACCCTCGACCACTGGAGAAACGATTTCCAGGTGGGATGGGTTGAACGCCATGGCCAGGTGAACTTCACCGCCGGTGGTCATCACGTTGGACGAGAAGCCCTGGTGGTATTTAACGTCACCGGAACCCAGCTCGACCTTCTTCTTGCCTTCGAACTCGTCGAACAGCTCACGCGGGTTCTTGCCGAAGGTGTTGACCAACACGTTCAGGCGACCACGGTGGGCCATGCCGATCACGATTTCCTTGGTGCCGTAGGAACCGGAACGCTGGATCAGCTCGTCGAGCATCGGAATCAGGCTCTCGCCGCCTTCCAGGCCGAAACGCTTGGTGCCCGGGTATTTGGTACCCAGGTATTTTTCCAGGCCCTCGGCTGCGGTCACGCGCTCAAGCAGGTGGCTGCGCACGTCGGCGGACAATACCGGACGGCCACGCACGCCTTCCAGGCGATGCTGGAACCAGTGGCGTTGCTCGGAATCGGTGATGTGCGTGAACTCGGCGCCGATGGTGCGGCAATATGTCTGCTGCAACGCTTCGTGAATTTCGCGTAGGCTCGCTTCCTCTTTGCCGATGAACAGGTCGCCGGCACGGAAGGTCGTATCAAGATCGGCATTGGTCAAGCCGTAATGATTGATCGACAGGTCTGCAGGTGCAGGACGCTGCCAGAGCCCCAGCGGGTCAAGCTGGGCCGCCTGGTGGCCACGCATCCGGTAGGCCTGGATCAGTCGCAGTACTTCAACTTGCTTCTTCTCGTGCTCACTGCTCACGCTGCCGGCGGAAACCGGCTGGGCGCGGCGCTGGTTCTTTGCCAGCAGCACGAACTGATCGCGAATTGTTGCGTGCGATACATCGGTGGCAGCGTTGCCGTCTGAAGACAACGTCTGAAATTTGGTGCGCCATTCTTCTGGCACAGCGTTAGGGTCGTGCAGGTAGAGCTCATAAAGCTCTTCCACATAGGCAGCGTTACCACCTGAAAGATAGCCGCTGTTCCACATGCGCTGCATCACGCTTTCTTGCATGCTTGGTCACCCTCGATTTGGGGACACCACCGGCGAAAACACCGAGTTTGCTTGCAAAAGGCCAAGTGCAGCGACCAAAACAAGCCACTTAGGATCACGCTGATAGTTCGGGTACCAACCCGAATGCCCCTGCTTGTCTCATTTCTTCAAAATAAGAGCCGCGGCTTTGTAAGTCGCTGCTCAAGTTAAAACTACGGCGCCGGTTGAAGCCTGCGCCGTAGCATTTACGGGCACAACGGTCCTGCCTTGTTACAACGTCAGTTACACGCCGCTTTGCAGCAGCATGTTACGGATGTGACCAATGGCCTTAGTCGGGTTCAGGCCTTTGGGACATACGTTGACGCAGTTCATGATCCCGCGGCAGCGGAATACGCTGAACGGGTCATCCAGCGAAGCCAGGCGCTCGGACGTCTTGGTGTCACGGCTGTCTGCCAGGAAGCGATACGCTTGCAGCAGGGCAGCTGGGCCCAGGAACTTGTCCGGGTTCCACCAGAAGGACGGGCACGAGGTCGAGCAGCAGGCGCACAGGATGCACTCGTACAGACCGTCGAGCTTTTCACGCTCTTCCGGGGACTGCAGACGCTCGATGGCCGGAGCCGGCGTGTCGTTCTGCAGGAACGGCTTAACTTTCTCGTATTGCTTGTAGAAGATGCTCATATCGACGACCAGGTCACGGATAACCGGCAAACCTGGCAGAGGACGAACGATCAGCTTGTTGCCTTTGACAACAGCGGACAGCGGCGTGATGCACGCCAGGCCGTTTTTGCCGTTGATGTTCATGCCGTCGGAACCGCAAACACCTTCACGGCAAGAGCGACGATAGGAGAAACCCTCGTCCTGCTCTTTGATCAGTGCCAATACATCCAGCACCATCAGGTCTTTACCACCGGTATCGACCTGGAACTCCTGCATGAACGGCGCAGCGTCCTGATCAGGGTTGTAGCGATAAACACTGACTTTCAACATGGCAGCCACCCTTAGTAAGTCCGAATCTTCGGTTCAAACGTCGGAACCGTCTTCGGCGAGAAGTTCACGGCACGCTTGGTTACGCGCTTGTCACCCGGGAAGTACAGGGTGTGGCACAACCAGTTTTCGTCATCGCGATCTTCAAAGTCTTCACGAGCGTGGGCACCACGGGATTCCTTACGAACCTCGGCGGCGATCGCAGTCGCTTCAGCCACTTCCAGCAGGTTTTGCAGTTCAAGGGCTTCGATACGAGCGGTGTTGAACGCCTGGCTCTTATCGTTGATCTTGACGTTGGCGATGCGCTTGCGCAGATCGGCCAGCTGGGCAATACCCTTCTGCATGTATTCGCCGGTACGGAATACACCGAAGTAGTTCTGCATGCAGCTTTGCAGCTCGCGACGCAGGGTTGCCACGTCTTCGCCATCAGTGCGCTCGTTCAGAGCGTTCAGGCGCGACAGGGCGGCCTCGATGTTGGCGTCGGTGGCGTCATCGTATTCGATGCCGTCGGTCAGGGCTTTTTCCAGGTGCAGGCCAGCCGCGCGGCCGAATACCACCAGGTCGAGCAGCGAGTTGCCGCCCAGACGGTTGGCACCGTGTACCGATACGCAGGCCACTTCGCCTACCGCGAACAGACCGTGGATGATCTCGTCCACGCCTTCGGCGTTCTGGGTGATCGCCTGGCCATGAATGTTGGTCGGAACACCGCCCATCATGTAGTGGCAGGTTGGGACAACCGGAACCGGAGCAACAACCGGGTCAACGTGGGCAAAGGTCTTGGACAGCTCACAGATACCCGGCAGGCGGCTGTGCAGCACTTCTTCGCCCAGGTGATCGAGCTTCAGCAGTACGTGGTCGCCATTCGGGCCACAGCCGTTACCGGCGATGATTTCCTTGACCATCGAACGGGCAACGACGTCACGACCCGCCAGGTCTTTCGCGTTCGGAGCATAACGCTCCATGAAACGCTCGCCGTGCTTGTTGATCAGGTAACCACCTTCACCACGGCAACCTTCGGTGACCAGTACACCGGCGCCGGCGATGCCGGTCGGGTGGAACTGCCACATTTCGATGTCCTGCACCGGCACGCCGGCACGCAGTGCCATGCCGACGCCGTCACCGGTGTTGATCAGGGCATTGGTGGTGGAAGCGTAGATACGACCTGCACCGCCGGTCGCCAGAACGGTAGCCTTGGCGCGGATGTAGGTGGTTTCACCGGTTTCGATGCAGATGGCGATCACGCCAACGAATGCACCGTCGGCGTTCTTCACCAGATCCACTGCGTAGTATTCGTTCAGGAACGTGGTGCCGGCTTTCAGGTTGCCCTGATAAAGGGTGTGCAGCAGCGCGTGACCGGTACGGTCGGACGCAGCGCAGGTACGGGCAGCCTGGCCGCCTTTACCGTAGTCCTTCGACTGGCCGCCGAATGGACGCTGGTAGATACGACCTTGTTCGGTACGGGAGAACGGCAGGCCCATGTGGTCCAGCTCGAACACCGCGGCCGGGCCTTCCTGACACATGTATTCGATAGCGTCCTGGTCACCGATGTAGTCGGAACCCTTGACGGTATCGTACATGTGCCAGCGCCAGTCATCGTTCGGGTCGGCGGACGCGATGGCGCAGGTGATGCCACCCTGGGCCGACACGGTGTGGGAGCGCGTCGGGAATACCTTGGTGATCACGGCAGTCTTGTGACCGCCCTGGGCCAGCTGCAGCGCTGCGCGCATGCCGGCACCGCCGCCACCAATGATGATGGCGTCGAAGGAAATAGTTGGAATGTTAGCCATGAATCAGATACCCCAAAGAATCTGCACACCCCAGACGAAGTAAGCGAACATCGCGACGCCGCATACTGCCTGGAAGAGGAAACGGACTGCGGTCGCGGACTTGCCCAGCGCCATCGGCGTCAGGTAGTCGGTCGCGATGGTCCACATGCCGACCCAGGCGTGAGCGCCCAGGGCTACAAGGGCCAGCAGGCTGAAGATTCGCATCGCATTGTGGGAAAACAGCCCGTGCCATTGCTCGTAGCCGATGCCCGGGTTTGCGACGAGGTATCCGATCAGGAAAATGAAATAAGCCGCGAGAACGACCGCAGACACACGCTGCGCCATCCAGTCATAGAGGCCCGAACGCGATAGGTTCGTAACGCTGGTTACCATATCCAAACTCCTGCCAGAACGATCAGCACCACGGAAATGGCGATGATGATTTTCGAGCCCAGGCGGCCGCCTTCCAGCGTCTCACCGATGCCCATGTCCATGATCAAGTGGCGCACACCGGCTACCAGGTGATACAGCAGAGCGGACAGGAGGCCCCATGCTACGAACTTGGCCAGCGGGCTGGTCAAGCATGCCTTCACCTCGGCGTATCCTTCCTCGGAACCCAGGGATTTGCTCAATGCATAAAGCATGATGCCCAAGCCCAGGAACAGGATGATGCCGGAAACACGGTGCAGGAACGACGTAACGCCGGTGATGGGGAGTTTGATGGTCCTTAGGTCTAGGTTTACAGGTCGTTGGCTATTCACGGCTTTTTTTCACACTGAAGAGCCCCTAACAATCAGGGCAAAGTTGTTGGGGAGTGCGACTGGTCAGGTAAGCACCACCCAGGGAGTGCGACCCCCAATGAAAGCAAGCCCAAAAGCCCTTGGCGGTCGGTGGCCGAGTATAGACAGTTAGGTTACTAATGACAACGCGCGCACCTCACCCTAATAGCGGATTGCGCTGGCGGGATAAAAGGCGTAAATGGCGGGCAATTTCGAGGAAAAAGTACGGTTAAAGCCTTCTGGGGCAAGACTTTAGGCAAATTGACATCTGAATTTATCTCACTATAGTGGTGCGGGCCCTGCGTGGGGGGTCTGTCTGATGATTTGAAGCATAAATAGGAGGCCACATGGCTGACAAAAAAGCGCAGTTGATCATCGAGGGCGCAGCCCCCGTCGAGCTGCCCATTTTAACCGGCACCGTTGGTCCCGATGTTATCGACGTACGGGGCCTGACGGCCACGGGCCGTTTCACTTTCGACCCAGGCTTCATGTCGACCGCCTCTTGCGAGTCGAAGATCACCTATATCGACGGCGACAATGGCATCCTGCTGCACCGGGGCTACCCGATCGAGCAACTGGCGGAAAAATCGGACTACCTGGAAACCTGCTACCTGCTGCTAAATGGCGAATTGCCAACAGCCGAGCAAAAAGCCCAGTTCGTCAGCACCGTGAAGAACCACACCATGGTTCACGAGCAGTTGAAGACCTTCTTCAACGGCTTCCGTCGCGACGCCCACCCGATGGCCGTCATGTGCGGCGTGGTCGGCGCCCTGTCGGCCTTCTATCACGACTCCCTCGACATCAATAACCCGCAGCATCGCGAAATTTCCGCGATCCGCCTGGTTGCCAAGATGCCGACCCTGGCCGCAATGGTTTACAAGTACTCCATGGGCCAACCCATGATGTACCCGCGCAACGACCTGACGTACGCGGAAAACTTCCTGCACATGATGTTCAACACCCCGTGCGAGATCAAACCGATCAGCCCGGTGCTGGCCAAGGCAATGGACCGGATCTTCATCCTCCACGCCGACCACGAGCAAAACGCCTCCACCTCCACCGTGCGCCTGGCAGGCTCTTCGGGTGCCAACCCGTTCGCCTGTATCGCCGCCGGCATCGCCGCGCTGTGGGGCCCTGCCCACGGCGGTGCGAACGAAGCCGTATTGACCATGCTCGATGAAATCGGCGATGTGTCCAACATCGACAAGTTCATTGCCAAGGCCAAGGACAAGAACGATCCGTTCAAGTTGATGGGCTTCGGTCACCGGGTCTACAAGAACCGCGACCCACGCGCCACCGTCATGAAGCAGACCTGCGACGAAGTGCTGAAGGAACTGGGCATCAACAACGATCCGCAACTCGAACTGGCCATGCGCCTGGAAGAGATCGCCCTGACCGACCCGTACTTCATCGAACGCTCGCTGTACCCGAACGTCGACTTCTACTCGGGGATCATCCTCAAGGCGATCGGCATTCCAACCAGCATGTTCACCGTGATCTTCGCCCTGGCACGGACCGTGGGCTGGATCTCCCACTGGAAAGAAATGCTCTCCAGCCCGTACAAGATTGGCCGCCCGCGCCAGCTGTACACCGGCTACGAGTCGCGTGACATTACCAAGCTGGAAGATCGCAAGTAAGCACCTTTCAGCAGCACCGAAAACGGCCTCCCTCAGTGGAGGCCGTTTTTATTTGTGTCGACTGATCTACCACCATCGGCGGCTTGCCCCCGATGAGGCCAGTAGCAGCCCCCCATAAACCCCAGGCAAAAAAATACCCCGGCCTTTCGACCGGGGCATTTCTTTATCCAGCTACAACCTTAGTGATTAACCGCCCCACTCGCCCCCAGGCCAGTCTGCGAACGCACAAACTGCGGGAAGTACAGCGCACGCTCTTTCTCTGCCGCCGCCGACTTGTCGGTGATGGAGAAGAACCAGATACCGATGAACGCAATGATCATCGAGAACAGCGCCGGGTATTCGTACGGGAAGATGGCTTTTTCATGATGCAGGATCGAGACCCAGATGGTCGGACCCAGGATCATCAGGCCAACGGCACTGATCAGGCCCAGCCAGCCGCCAATCATCGCGCCACGGGTGGTGAGGTTTTTCCAGTACATGGAAAGCAGCAACACCGGGAAGTTACAGCTGGCGGCAATCGAGAACGCCAGGCCGACCATGAACGCGATGTTCTGGCTTTCGAACAGGATGCCCAGGCCAATCGCCAGCACTGCCAGGGCGATAGTGGTGATCTTCGATACGCGAATCTCATCCTTTTCGTTGGCCTTGCCTTTCTTGATCACGCTGGCGTACAGGTCATGGGACACCGCCGAAGCACCGGCCAGGGTCAAGCCGGCAACCACTGCCAGGATGGTGGCGAAGGCCACAGCCGAGATGAAGCCCAGGAAGATGCTGCCGCCCACCGCGTTGGCCAGGTGCACCGCCGCCATGTTGTTACCGCCCAGCAAGGCGCCTGCAGCATCCTTGAACGCCGGGTTGGTGCTGACCAGCAGGATCGCGCCGAAGCCGATGATAAAGGTCAGGATGTAGAAGTAGCCGATGAAGCCCGTGGCATATAGCACGCTCTTACGCGCTTCCTTGGCGTCACTTACAGTGAAGAAGCGCATCAGGATGTGCGGCAGGCCGGCGGTACCGAACATCAGTGCCAGGCCCAGGGAGAACGCGGAGATCGGGTCTTTCACCAGGCCGCCGGGGCTCATGATCGCTTCACCTTTAGGGTGAACCTTGATCGCCTCGGAGAACAGCATGTTGAAGTCGAAGTTGACGTGCTTCATCACCATCAGCGCCATGAACGAGGCACCGGACAGCAACAGCACCGCCTTGATGATCTGCACCCAAGTGGTCGCCAGCATGCCGCCGAACAGCACGTACATGCACATCAGGATCCCGACCAGGATCACCGCCACGTGGTAGTCGAGGCCGAACAGTAGCTGGATCAGCTTGCCCGCCCCCACCATTTGCGCGATCAGGTAGAACGCCACCACGACCAGGGAACCACAGGCCGACAGGCTGCGGATCTGGGTTTGCCCGAGGCGATAGGACGCCACGTCGGCAAAGGTGTACTTGCCCAGGTTACGCAGGCGCTCGGCGATCAGGAACAGAATGATCGGCCAGCCCACCAGGAAGCCGATCGAGTAGATCAGGCCGTCGTAGCCAGAAGTGAACACCAGCGCGGAAATACCCAGGAAGGATGCGGCCGACATGTAGTCGCCGGCAATCGCCAGGCCGTTCTGGAAACCGGTGATCTTGCCGCCGGCCGCATAGTAGTCGGCCGCCGACTTGTTGCGCTTGGACGCCCAGTAGGTAATGCACAACGTCGCGCCGACAAAGGCCACGAACATCAGGATCGCTGCGATATTCAGCGGTTGTTTGTGCACTTCACCGGTCAATGCATCCGCCGCCCAAACAGCGGGTGCAAAGACCGAAGCGCCGAATACAGCCAATAGACGACGGATCATTGCGCAGCCTCCTTGAGAATCGCATTGTTCAGGTCGTCGAATTCGCCGTTGGCGCGTCGCACATAGATGCCGGTGAGGACAAAGGCCGAGACAATCAGCCCGACACCGATGGGGATGCCCCAGGTGATGGATGAGCCGGGGCTGAGTTTGGCCCCCAGTATTTGTGGCCCGTAGGCGATCAACAGGATGAAGCCGGAGTACAGCCCTAGCATGATCGCCGAGAGAATCCAGGCGAACCTTTCCCTTTTTCTCACCAGCTCCTTGAAACGTGGGCTGTTTTGAATCGAGAGGTAAATGCTGTCGTTCATTGTTTTTATCCTCGCAGCACAGCTTTTTTATTATTGGAACGTATCCACTGTATGCGGCTGCGGAACAGGTTCCAGACGACCTTAGTATTAGACGGAGTGTAGCGAGGGATTGAGAGGGCGCAGAAACATTTGCGGGTGACGAAAATAATGTGGGAGGGGGCTTGCTCTCGATAGCGGTGAACCAGTCAGATCATTGACGACTGACACACCGCAATCGCGAGCAAGCCCCCTCCCACAGGGGTTGTATCAAGGCATTGGGGGGGTTATTTACCGGTCCACTCGGCTACGCGCTCAGGGTGCTTGGCAACCCAGTCCTTGGCCGCTGCATCAGGCTTGGCGCCTTCCTGGATAGCGAGCATGACTTCGCCGATCTCATCCTTGGAGGCCCACTGGAATTTCTTCAGGAACGCCGCGACTTCCGGCGCTTTCTTCTCCAGGCCCTTGCTGCCGATGCTGTTGACGGTTTCAGCAGCACCATAAATCCCTTTTGGATCGTCCAGGAAACGCAGTTTCCACTTGGCGAACATCCAGTGTGGCACCCAGCCGGTGACCGCAATGGATTCCTGTTTGTCTTCGGCACGGGTCAGCTCGGCGATCATCGCCGCACCCGAACTGGCTTGCAGTTTGTAGTCGAGGCCGTACTGCTTGATGGCTTCGTCGGTCTTGAGCATCACGCCTGAACCGGCGTCGATGCCGACGATCTTGTTCTTGAAGGTGGTGTCGGTCTTGAGGTCTTCGATGGACTTGGCCTTGACGTACTCCGGCACGATCAAGCCGATCTTCGCATCCTTGAAGTTGGGGCCGTAGTCGACCACCTTGTCCTTGTTCTTGGTCCAATACTCGCCATGGGTTACCGGCAGCCAGGCGGAGAGCATGGCATCGAGCTTGCCGGTGGCCACGCCCTGCCACATGATCCCGGTGGCGACCGCTTGCAGTTTGACGTCATAACCGAGCTTTTCCCTGATCACCTCTGCCGCCACATGCGTGGTGGCAACGCTGTCGGACCAACCATCTACATAACCGATGCTCAGGGTTTTGCTGTCGGCGCTGGCCAGTGTGGAGCTCATCGCAACTACCAGAGTGGCAGCTGCGCCCAAGAGTCGTCGCATCTTCATCGTACTTCCCCGAAAGTGCTGCGCCCGACGGATGTCGAGCGACGTCAACCTGTTGTTATGTGGTGCGCCGCGCCCCCTTCACGCGCATCGATCCGGCTGCTGCGACATCAGTGGAGTGCTGACACGTCGATCATCAACCTGCCGCAGCCTTCGACCTGCTCTGTCAGCGACCTCATGCAAGCAAGAAACGACATCACATCGCCAGTAGGACTTTTTGTAGGACTTAACCCCACGATCCCGCCTGAACTTTGCATGTCAAAATTATGCAGCCCCACTGGGATAGCGCAAATCCGGGTAAGATGCGCGCCTTTGCTCCCCCAGATAAGCCGACCATGCCCGCCACTGCCCGCTTCCCTGCCCTGCCCTATTGCTTCGCTTTGATCCTCGGCCTGCTGGCCCTTGTCGGCTACTGGTATGGCCTCGGCCGCCCGGTGGTGCTGCCGGATGTGGCCAGTGCCAGTCACAAGCTGCAATGTGCGTCGTACACACCGTTCGACAAGGACCAATCGCCCTTCGACCAACCGTTCACACTGCGCCCCGCACGCATGGACGCCGACCTGGCCCTGCTGGCCACCCGCTTCGAATGCATCCGCACCTACTCCATGACCGGCCTGGAAGCCTTGCCGGACCTGGCGCGCAAGCATGGGTTAAAGGTGATGGCGGGCGCCTGGGTCAGCAGCGACCCGGTCGCGACCGAAAAAGAAGTCGACCAACTGATCGCCTCGGCTAACGCCAACCCCGATGTGGTCACCTCGGTGATCGTCGGCAACGAAGCGCTGCTGCGCAAGGAAGTCACCGCCAAACAGCTGGTGACGCTGATCCATAAAGTCAAAAGCCAGATCAAGCAGCCGGTCACCTACGCCGACGTCTGGGAGTTTTGGCTGCAGCACCCGGAAATCGCTCCGGCGGTGGACTTCCTGACCATCCACCTGCTGCCCTACTGGGAAGATGACCCCTCCGGCATCGACCAGGCCCTCAAGCATGTGGGCGATGTACGCCAGACCTTTGGCAACAAATTCGCGCCCAAGGACATATTGATCGGCGAGACCGGCTGGCCCAGCGAAGGTCGCCAGCGCGAAACCGCAGTGCCAAGCCGGGTCAATGAAGCCAGGTTCATGCGCGGTTTCGTGGCCATGGCCGAAGCCAATGGCTGGCACTACAACCTGATCGAAGCGTTTGACCAGCCGTGGAAGCGCGCCAGTGAAGGTACCGTGGGCGGCTACTGGGGCCTGTTCGATGCCGACCGCCAGGACAAGGGCATCCTCGCCGGGCCGGTGACCAATGTGCCGCACTGGCCGCTCTGGCTGGGGGTCGGCGGGATTATCCTGCTGGGCACGCTGGTGCTCGGTGGCCGCGTTCGCAGCACTCGTGCCGCGATGGCCCTGCCGCTGCTGGGTGCAGTGGCGGCCTGTTCCATCGGCACCTGGGCTGAACTGACCCGCGTGACTGCGCGCTTCAACGATGAATGGGCATGGGCCGGTTTGCTCGTGGCGCTGAACGTGCTGGTGCTGGCCCACGCTGCACTGGCCTTGAGTGCCCGTGAAGGCTGGCGCGAACGCCTGTTCAACTGGCTGGAACACCGTGCTGGCTGGCTGGTGGCAATCGCCGGGTTCGCGGGCGCCGTGATGATGCTGGCACTGGTGTTTGACCCACGCTACCGCAGCTTCCCGAGTGCGGCGCTGCTGCTGCCGGCGTTGGTGTACCTGGTTCGTCCGGTGACCGGGCCACGCCGGGAGATTGCCTTGCTGACCTTTATCATCGGGGCCGGCATCGCGCCACAGCTTTACCGTGAAGGTCTGCTGAACCAGCAGGCATGGGGTTGGGCATTGGTAAGCGGGTTAATGGTTGCGGCTTTGTGGCGGTGCTTGCGGATGCGCAAGGCTTAAAAGCGCCATCGGGGGCAAGCCCCCGATTGGCCTTATCAGGCGCGCCGCGACTGCCTGACCAACCGCAACCCCGCAATCACCACCGCAAACACCGCAAACGAGGTGTTGTACAACGCCAGGGCCGGCAGCCCGAACACCAGCCCCAGTACCGCCAAGCCCCATCCCGCACGGCCCGGCACGAAAAACGCCAGCACCGAGGTCACCAGCGCGGCCCAGCCCAGCACTTTGAAGTGAATCATCAAACCCAGGTTCGAACGTACCTGGCATTCCCAGCGGCTGGCCTCGTCGGCACAGATGCCGACCCACTGGCCATCTTCCATAAAGCCGTAACGCGCGCCATAACTGGCAGCCAGCCATAACGGCAGGGCAATAAGCAGCAAAATCAACGGCAAGCGGCGGGACATGGAGCACTCCGATAGGCAAAAACGGCGCTCAGCTTAATGCGCCGGCGGCCGTTAGCAAGGTGCGTACACACAATTAGTGTTCACTAATGCATGGCAAAGTGTATCGTCTCGCTACTATTACCCCGATTCCGACGTTATTTTCCGACTTTTCGTGCCGAGAGCTGGCACTTCGGTGGCAACGCGGTGGTCATAGCCTGCGAACTTCATTAAGCACGTTTCCTCTTAGGGATTAAGTCATGCTCCGTTCCTTGCGCTGTGCTGCCTTACTGGGCAGCCTTTTTTTGAGTGCGTCAGCACTGGCCGTCGATATCGACCAAGCCAGCTATGGCTACCCTTTGACCAACCCATTCGAAGCGACCATCGCCACCACACCGCCTGACCTTCGGCCTACATTGCCGACCGATGACGAGATCAACCAGTCCGACTACACCCTGAACATGCGCCCCGAGCGCGAGTTCAGCCTGCCGGACAACTTCTGGGCAGTGAAGAAACTCACTTACCGCATCGCCAAGCAGGATCGCGCCGCGCCGCTGATCTTCCTGATCGCAGGCACCGGTGCGCGGTTTGACAGCAGCATCAACGAATACCTGAAAAAACTGTATTACCAGGCCGGCTACCACGTGGTGCAACTGTCGTCGCCCACCAGCTTCGACTTCATCGCCTCGGCTTCGCGCTTCGCCACCCCCGGCATCAGCCAGGAAGATGCCGAAGACATGTACCGCGTGATGCAGGCCGTGCGTGCCCAGAATGCCTCGCTGCCGGTGACCGACTTCTACCTCACCGGCTACAGCCTCGGCGCGCTGGATGCGGCGTTTGTCAGCAAGCTCGACGAGACCCGCCGCAGCTTCAACTTCAAGAAAGTGCTGCTGCTCAACCCGCCGGTCAACCTCTACACCTCGATCACCAACCTCGACAAGCTGGTACAGACCGAGGTCAAGGGCATCAACAACACCACCACCTTCTATGAACTGGTGTTGAACAAGCTGACCCGTTACTTCCAGCAAAAGGGCTACATCGACCTCAACGACGCCCTGCTCTACGACTTCCAGCAATCCAAGCAGCACCTGACCAACGAACAGATGGCCATGCTGATCGGCACCTCGTTCCGCTTCTCGGCGGCCGACATCGCCTTTACTTCGGACCTGATCAACCGCCGCGGCCTGATCATCCCGCCGAAGTACCCGATCAGCGAAGGCACCAGCCTCACGCCGTTCCTCAAGCGTGCGCTGCAATGCGACTTCGATTGCTACCTCACCGAACAGGTAATCCCGATGTGGCGCGCCCGCTCCGACGGCGGCAGCCTGTTGCAACTGGTTGACCAGGTCAGCCTGTACGCCCTCAAGGACTACCTGCACGCCAGCCCGAAAATCGCCGTCATGCACAACGCCGACGACGTGATCCTCGGCCCGGGCGACCTCGGCTTCCTGCGCAAGACCTTCGGCGATCGCTTGACCGTCTACCCCTTGGGCGGCCACTGCGGCAACCTCAATTACCGCGTCAACGCCGACGCCATGCTGGAGTTCTTCCGTGGCTAAATATCTTCTGCTGCTTGCCGCCCTGATGTGCGCAGGCGTTGCCAATGCCGACAACAGCAAGGCTCACGCGCCTGTGGTGATGGACTCCGACGGTTTCAAGGAGCCGTTGAGCAAACTCAAGTTCAACCCAGGCCTGGACCAGCGTGAATTCGAACGCTCGTCGGTCAACGCCCTCAACGTGTATGACCCGCTCGAATCGTGGAACCGCCGCGTGTACCACTTCAACTATCGCTTTGACCAATGGGTGTTCCTGCCGGTGGTCGACGGTTACCGCTACGTCACGCCAAGCTTCCTGCGCACCGGCGTGAGCAACTTCTTCAACAACCTGGGCGACGTGCCCAACCTGTTGAACAGCCTCTTGCAACTCAAGGGCCACCGTTCCCTGGAAACCACCGGGCGCCTGCTGCTCAACACCACCGTCGGCATCGCCGGCCTGTGGGACCCGGCGACCGCCATGGGCCTGCCGCGCCAGAGCGAAGACTTCGGCCAGACCCTGGGCTTCTACGGCGTGCCCGGCGGTGCCTACCTGGTACTGCCGATCTTCGGTCCGTCGAACCTGCGCGACACCGGCGGCTTGCTGGTGGACTACACCGCCGAGTCCCAGATCAACTTCCTCAACGTCTCCGAAGTCAGCTCCAACCACCCGGAAATCTGGGCCCTGCGTGCGGTGGACAAGCGCTACCAGACCAGCTTCCGCTACGGTCAGATGAACTCGCCGTTCGAGTATGAGAAGGTGCGGTATATCTATACGGAATCACGCAAGTTGCAGATTGCCGAGTAAATAACGCCCGTAAAAAAGGCCATTCGATTGAATGGCCTTTTTTTGTGGCGGCGATTTATGCCCTGAGCGCTTTCCAGCTCTTGCCCACCACGCTGACCACTGCCAATACCACCGCCCCGGCAATAATCCCCGCCACCGCATTCAGTAACGTCGGCATCAACCACGCCAATGCACCTGTGCTCTGGCTCACACCCTCGATCCAATGATGCACCACCGGCACGCCATGGGTAAGGATGCCACCGCCGACCATGAACATCGCCGCCGTGCCGATCACCGACAGGCTCTTCATCATGTACGGCGCCGCGCGCAGGATGCCGCCACCGATACTGCGAGCCATCTGGCCAGGCTTCTGGGTAAGCCACAGGCCCAGGTCATCCAGCTTGACGATACCGGCCACCAGCCCGTAGACGCCGATGGTCATGACGATGGCGATGCCCGACAGGACAATCACTTGCTGCATCAACGGCGCATCGGCCACGGTGCCGAGGGTGATGGCGATGATTTCCGCAGAGAGGATGAAGTCGGTACGAATAGCGCCTTTGATCTTGTCCTTTTCAAAGGCCACCAGATCAGTAGCCGGGTTAGCCACCGCTTCAACCAGCTGCGCATGGTCGGCCTGGACTTCAGCCTTGCTGTGCAGGAATTTATGCGCGAGCTTCTCGAAGCCTTCGAAACACAGGTAGGCGCCGCCGAGCATCAACAACGGTGTGACGGCCCAAGGGGCAAAGGCGCTGATCAACAGCGCAGTGGGCACCAGGATCAACTTGTTGATGAAGGACCCCTTGGCAACGGCCCATACCACCGGGATTTCCCGCTCGGCACGCACGCCGGAAACCTGCTGGGCGTTGAGCGCCAGGTCATCGCCGAGCACTCCGGCGGTTTTTTTTGCCGCTACTTTTGTCATCAGGGCAACGTCATCGAGTACTGCGGCGATGTCGTCGATCAACACCAACAAGCTGCTTCCTGCCATGAATCGGGCTTCCTTAAGAGAGGGATGGGCGGAGCATAACGCGGCGCAGGGCTTTGCGGGCACATTGTTGAGGCCCGCGGATAGCCGGTGCTACCATGCGCAACCGCCTGTCCTGGCAAGGAAACTCCCCGTGCTCAGTTTCATAGATACGTTTCTCTTTTGGCGAGTGGCTGTTGTCGTCAGGCAAGGAGCCGCGACGACTCATCGCTCGCTATGGGGAGGAGCGGCGACGCAGAATGGCGGCAACAGACGCCGTCAAAAAGAAACAGTATCTGTGAGACTGAGCACTTTATGAGCACCATTCGCGAGCGCAACAAAGAAAAGATCCTGCGGGCGGCGAGCGAGGAGTTTGCCGACAAGGGCTTCGCCGCGACCAAAACCAGCGACATCGCCGCCAAGGCCGGGCTGCCCAAGCCCAACGTCTATTACTACTTCAAGTCCAAGGACAACCTCTACCGCGAGGTGCTCGAAAGCATTATCGAGCCGATCCTGGCGGCGTCCACGCCGTTCAACCCCGAGGGCGAGCCTTCAGCGGTGCTGAGCAACTACATCCGCTCGAAAATCCGCATCTCCCGCGACCTGCCCTTCGCCTCCAAGGTGTTCGCCAGCGAAATCATGCATGGCGCACCGCACCTGAGTGCCGAGCAGGTCCAACAACTCAACGCCCAGGCCAAGCACAATATCGACTGCATCCAGAGCTGGGTGGATCGCGGGTTGATTGCAGCTATCGACCCTCATCACCTGATGTTCAGCATCTGGGCGGCGACGCAGACCTATGCGGATTTCGACTGGCAGATTTCCGCGGTGACCGGCAAAGCCAAGCTGGATGAGGCCGATTATGAAGCGGCGGCGCAGACGATTATCCGGTTGGTGCTCAAGGGCTGTGAACCCGACTGACACACTGAGGTGCCCCCGATGAGCATAAGTATCTACACAACTTCAGTAGGATAACGCGTAGCAGCTGTCGAGCCTTGGCGAGGCTGCGTTTGCGGCGCGTCTGACACACCGCCGACGCAGCCTCGCCAAGGCTCGACAGCTGCTACG
>NZ_QGAA01000018.1:0-115739 GCF_005233485.1 Pseudomonas sp. CFBP13509 | reverse complement strand
TCATCGTCAAGATTAAATTCCGAAACCCCATTTGCGAAAGCAGGTGGGGTTTTGTTTTGGGCGGTCGGAAAGTGCGAAGAGGCGCCTCGGGAGGGGCTTCAGTGCTAAAGTCCATGCCCTCGATTTTGCTTTTCCCAAGGAAGCCGTTATGCCGGATGCGACGTCCCTCAGCGCTGGATTCATGGTGGTTCACGGCAACCGCTTGGACGAACTGCGCAGCCTGGTGGTGAGTTGGATGCGCCGTTATCCCCTGGCGCCCCTGGAAAACGAAATCGCCCTGGTACAAAGCAACGGCATTGCCCAGTGGCTCAAACTGGCCTTGGCTGAAGACCCGGAAGACGACGATATGGGAGGCTGCGGAATTGCCGCCGCCATCGATGTACAGCTCCCCGGCAGCTTCATGTGGCAGCTCTATCGCATGGTCCTGGGACGTGACGAAATCCCTCCAAAATCCCTGCTCGATAAAGCCCCGCTCACTTGGCGCCTGATGCGCCTGCTCCCGGAACTCATCGATCAACAGCACTTCGAGCCGTTGCAACGCTTCTTGACCCACGACTCCGACCTGCGCAAACGCTACCAACTGGCGGAACGACTGGCTGACCTGTTCGACCAATACCAGGTCTACCGCGCTGACTGGCTGGAAGACTGGGCCGCTGGCCGTCATCAATTGCGTAACGGTCGAGGCGAATCAAAGCCACTCAGCCCGGCCAACTGCTGGCAAGCCGAGTTATGGCGCGCGCTGCTGTTGGACGTCGGTGAAGAGGGCATGGCCGAAAGCCGCGCCGGCGTGCACCAGCGCTTTATCGAACGTATCAATGCGCTTGAGCAAGCGCCGAAGGGGCTGCCTTCCCGGGTGATTGTCTTCGGGATTTCTTCCTTGCCCGCCCAAGCGCTGGAGGCGCTGGCCGGCCTGGCCCGTTTCAGCCAAGTCCTGCTGTGCGTGCACAACCCGTGTCGCCACCATTGGTCCGACATCGTGGCCGACAAAGACCTGCTGCGTAACGAATACAAGCGCCAGGCGCGCAAAGCCGGCATGCCCGTTACCATCGACCCACAAACCCTGCACCAACATGCTCATCCGCTGTTGGCCGCCTGGGGCAAACAAGGTCGTGATTACATCAGCCTGCTGGACAGTTACGACGATCCCAACAGCTACCGCGCCGCTTTTCGCGATGGTCGAATCGACCTGTTCAGCGACAGCGAGCCCACCACACTGCTCAACCAGCTTCAGGACGATATCCTCGAACTGCGCCCGCTCAATGAGACTCGGGAACAATGGCCGGCTGTCGATCTGGAGCGTGATACATCCATCCGCTTCCACATTGCCCACAGCGCCCAACGCGAAGTGGAGATTCTCCACGACCAATTGCTCCAACGCTTCAGCGCCGACCCCACGCTTCGCCCAAGGGACATCATCGTCATGGTCCCCGACGTCGACAGCTATGCGCCGCATATCCGCGCGGTATTCGGTCAACTGGACAGAATCGACCCCCGCTTCATCCCCTTCACCCTGACCGATCAAGGTCAGCGCGGCCGCGATCCCCTGCTGATCGCCGTTGAACACCTGCTCAAACTCCCTGACAGCCGCTTCCCCGTCAGCGAGATTCTCGACCTGTTGGATGTCCCGGCCTTGCGCGAACGCTTCGCCATCAAGGAGCGCGATCTGCCCACACTGCACCGCTGGATCGAAGGCGCTGGCATCCGTTGGGGGCTCAACGCCGAGCAACGCGCGGGTCTCGGTCTGCCGAGTAAGCTGGAACAAAACAGTTGGCGATTTGGCCTTCGCCGTATGCTTCTAGGCTACGCCGTCGGCACCGGTGCAGCCTGCGAAGGCATTGAGCCCTACGACGAAATCGGCGGGCTTGATGCGGCCTTGATCGGCCCACTGGTCGCTTTGCTTGATGCGCTCAGCGATGCCCATCAAGCGCTGTCACAACCCGCAGCACCCCACGAATGGGGCGAGCGTCTGCAACGCCTGATGCAACTCTTCTTCCTACCCAGCAGCGAGCACGACGACTACCTGTTGGGTCAGCTTGAGCAACTCAGGGAAACCTGGTTGGAAACCTGCGAGTCCGTTGGCCTGCAGGATGAGTTACCGCTTACCGTAGTCCGCGAAGCCTGGCTGGCCGGCCTGGATCAAGGCCGTCTGTCCCAGCGCTTCCTCGCCGGAGCTGTCAATTTTTGCACCCTGATGCCCATGCGCGCCATCCCCTTCAAACTCGTCTGCCTGCTCGGCATGAACGATGGCGACTACCCACGCGCCCAACCACCGCTGGATTTCGACCTGATGGGCAGCGACTACCGGCCCGGCGACCGTTCGCGCCGCGAAGACGACCGTTACCTGCTGCTCGAAGCCCTGCTGTCCGCCCGCGACCAGCTCTATATCAGCTGGGTCGGCCGTAGCATCCGCGATAACAGCGAGCGCCCGGCCTCTGTACTCATCGGCCAACTGCGCGACCATATCGCCAGTGGCTGGCACAACGCACAAGAAACACCGCTACTGGACGCGATGACCCAGGAACACCCGCTCCAACCCTTCAGCGCCCGTTACTTCCACGAAGGTGATGCGCTGTTCAGCTATGCCCGCGAATGGCAGTTACTCCACCAAGCTGTGGATAACGTCCCCAAAGAGGATCAACTGGCGCAGCACCAACAGGAAGAGCCCCTGAGTCTCGGCCAGTTGCAGGACTTCCTGCGCAACCCGGTCAAACACTTCTTCAGCCAGCGTCTGAAAGTGTTCTTCGAAGCCGCCGAAGTACCCTTGGCCGATGAAGAACCCTTCGTGCTTGACGCGCTGCAACGCTACAGCCTGAGCGACAGCCTGTTGAACGCTGCGCTGTCCCAGCCCGAGCACCTCGACCAGGCCCTCAACGCCCAGGCTCTGCGGCTGCAAGGCAGTGGCCTGTTGCCGATGGTTGGTTTCGGCGAGTGCCTGCGCAACGAACTCATTGAGCCCCTGCCCGACTTGTTGCAACGCTACCAGCAGTTGCTGGCGCTCTGGCCAACGCCACACACCGCTGCAGAACCGATCAGTTTCGAGCATCAAGGTATAGCGCTGGAAGGCTGGATCAGCGGCCTGCATCGACGCAGTGATGGCGGATTGCTGAGTGTCACCACCATCCCCAATAGCATCGGCTCGATCAAAACACGCAAATGGCATCGTCTGATTCGTCCTTGGGTCAATCATGTGGTGGCCTGTGCCTGCGGTCTGTCGTTGAGCACGGGGTTGGTGGCCAGCGACGATACGTTGCTACTGGCCCCGCTGGATAAGCCCATCGCCCGGGAAATCCTCGGCAACCTGCTGTTGGCCTGGCACAGCGGCATGAGAGAGCCGCTCCCGGTAGCCGTCAAGACTGCCTTCGCCTGGCTCAGCCAAACCGATCCGGTCAAAGCCCACGCCGCCGCGAGCAAAGCCTATGAAGGTGACGGCCTGACCACCGACGGCGAGCGTCGCGAAACCCCGGCGCTCACCCGACAGTTCCCCGATTACGCCGCCCTGGTCGCCAGCGAAGAGTTCGAAGGCTGGTGCGAAACCTTGTATCGACCGCTCATCAACGCCCCATGGCGATCACTCACAGGCGAGGAGGCCGGCCCATGAGCAGCAAACCCTTGGCCCTGGCCTTCCCGTTGAATGGCAGCCAGCTGATTGAAGCCAGCGCCGGCACCGGCAAAACCTTCACCATCTCCGCCTTGTACCTGCGTCTGGTCCTTGGCCACGGTGACGGTGAGTCCGGTTTTGGCCGTGAACTGCTGCCGCCGCAAATCCTCGTGGTGACCTTTACCGATGCCGCCACCAAAGAGCTGCGCGAACGCATCCGCATTCGTTTGGCCGAAGCTGCACGTTTCTTCCGCGAAGAGATTGAACAGCCCGACGCGCTGATCGCCGACCTGCGTGCGCAATACCTCCCCGAGCAATGGCCCGCCTGTGCCAACCGCCTGGACATCGCCGCCCAGTGGATGGATGAAGCGGCGGTTTCCACGATTCACAGTTGGTGCCAGCGCATGCTGCGCGAACACGCGTTCGACAGCGGCAGCCTGTTCACCCAGACCCTGGAAACCGACCACAGTGACCTGCTCGGCGAAGTGCTGCGCGATTATTGGCGACTGTTCTGCTACCCGATGCACGACGACGTACTCAACTGGGTACGCAACAACTGGGGCGGCCCGGCCGCGTTGATGCCACGCGTGCGCGCACTGTTCGGCAGCGAACGGCCGACGGATGAAACCCGCGAACCCGCCGAGTTGATCAACGCTTGCCTGCAAGAACGCCGTGAAGCGTTGATAAACATCAAGGCTCCCTGGCAACAATGGGCCGCCGAGCTACGCGATATCTGTCTGCAAGCCGTAGCCGCCAAAGCCGTCGACGGCCGCAAGATGCAAGCGCGTTACTTCGAGCCCTGGTTCGAAAAGATCAGCGCCTGGGCCGCTGACGAAACCCTCGAGCAACTGGACATCGGCACCGGCTTCACTCGCCTCACCCCCGACGGCATGGCCGAAGCCTGGAAGGGCGACCCGCCGCAACACCCCGGCATCGACGCCATGGCCGGCCTCAAGGCCGCCCTCGACGCGCTGCCAACCCCCGACGCGGCGGTGTTGCAACACGCTGCCGTTTGGGTGGGCAACCGCTTTGAAGAAGAAAAACGCCGTCGTGCCGAAATGGGCTTTGACGACATGCTGATCCGCCTCAACGCTGCCCTGCGAGCCGATGGCGGCGAGCGTCTGGCCAGTGTGATCCGCGAGCAGTTCCCGGTGGCCCTGATCGACGAGTTCCAGGACACCGACCCAGTGCAGTACAGCATCTTCGACAGCATCTACCGTATCGAAGAGAACCACCTCGACAGCGGCCTGTTCCTGATTGGCGACCCCAAGCAAGCCATCTACGCCTTCCGCGGCGCCGATATCTACACCTATCTGCGTGCGCGCAAATCCACGCTCGGCCGTCATCACACCCTGGGCACCAACTTCCGTTCCAGCCATGCGATGGTCGAGGCAGTGAACCACGTGTTCCAGCGGGCGGAAACCGGCCGCGGCGCGTTCCTGTTCCGGGAGTCGAATGGCGACAACCCGGTGCCGTTCCACCCGGTGCTATCCCAAGGCCGCAAGGAAAAGCTGCAGGTAGACGGCCAAACGTTGCCGGCAATGAACCTGTGGCACCTGCCCACCGACCAGCCGGTTTCCAACGCGGTGTACCGCCAACAACTGGCCGGTGCCTGCGCCACCCGGATTGTCGAATTGCTCAACGGCGGGCAGCAAGGTACGGCCGGTTTCCTGCAGCCGGACGACAGCTTCCAAGGCGTACTGCCGTCGGACATCGCCATCCTCGTGCGCGACGGCAAGGAAGCCCAGGCCGTGCGCGCCGAGTTGGCGGCCCGTGGCGTGCGCAGCGTGTACCTGTCCGACAAGGACTCTGTCTTCGCCGCCCAGGAAGCCCACGACCTGCTCGCCTGGCTCAAGGCCTGTGCCGAGCCGGACGTCGAGCGGCCGCTGCGGGCCGCCCTGGCTTGCGTCACCTTGAACCTGTCACTGCCGGAACTGGAGCGTCTGAACCAGGACGAACTGGCGTGGGAAAGCCGCGTGATGCAGTTCCGAGGCTACCGCACGATCTGGCGCACCCAAGGCGTGTTGCCGATGCTGCGTCGCCTGCTGCACGACTTCAAACTGCCGCAAACCCTGATCGCCCGCAGCGACGGCGAACGTGTGCTGACCAACCTGTTGCACCTCAGCGAGTTGTTGCAACAAGCCGCGTCGGAACTGGACGGCGAACAGGCGTTGATCCGCCACCTGGCCGAGCACCTGGCGTTGTCCGGCCAGGCCGGCGAAGAGCAAATCCTGCGCCTGGAAAGTGACGAGCAACTGGTCAAGGTGGTGACCATTCACAAATCCAAGGGCCTGGAGTACGACCTGGTCTTCCTGCCTTTCATCTGCTCGGCCAAGCCGGTCGACGGCAGTCGCCTGCCGCTGCATTACCACGATGAACACGGCAAATCCCACGTCAGCCTGCGCCCGACCGCCGAGTTGATCGCCCAGGCCGACGATGAGCGCCTGGCCGAAGACCTGCGTTTGTTCTACGTGGCCCTGACCCGCGCCAAACATGCCTGCTGGCTCGGCGTTGCCGACCTCAAACGTGGCAACAGCAGCAGCTCGGTACTGCACCTGTCGGCGCTGGGTTACTTGCTCGGCGCCGGTGCGTCGTTGAGTGAGTCTGCCGGCCTCGCGCGTTGGCTGCTGGATCTGCAGGACGGCTGCCCGGCCATCCACTACGCCCCTGTGCCCGACGCCCAGGACATCCTGTTCCACCCGCCGCGCAACACCGCCCACTTGCTCGCGCCCTTGTTACCCAAGCGCAAGGCCGCCGAGAACTGGTGGATCGCGTCCTACAGTGCCTTGCGCATTGGCGACAGCATGAGCGTCGCCCACCTTGAAGCGCCCGAAAGCCCACAGGCGCAAAAGCTTTTCGATGACGAACGTCTCGATCCCGATGCACCGCGTGACGTGGCGGCGTCCGGCGCAGACATTCACCGTTTCCCACGCGGTCCGAACCCCGGCACCTTCCTTCACGGCCTGCTGGAGTGGGCCGGGGAAGAAGGCTTCAACGTGACCTCGCAAGCCATCGAACACGCCGTAGGCGCGCGCTGCAATCGCCGCAACTGGGAAGGCTGGATCGTCACCCTCAGCGATTGGCTGGGCCATCTGCTGCACACGCCGCTGCCGGTGGATAACGACCAGGTCGCCCTGAGCGACCTGCAGCACTACCAGATCGAAATGGAGTTCTGGTTCGCCAGCCATAAAGTCGACGTGCTCGCCCTCGACAAGCTGGTGTGCCAGTACACCCACAACGGTGTGTCCCGCGTCGCCGCCGAACCGGTGCTGCTCAACGGCATGTTCAAGGGTTTTATCGACCTCACCTTCGAACATGACGGCCGTTACTACGTGGCCGACTACAAATCCAACTGGCTCGGCCCTGACGATTCGGCCTACACCCAGGACGCCATGGAACAGTCGATCCTCGAGCACCGCTACGACCTGCAATACGTGCTTTACCTGCTCGCGCTGCATCGTCAACTCAAGGCGCGCCTGCCGGACTACGACTACGACCGTCATGTGGGTGGCGCGCTGTACCTGTTCCTGCGCGGCACTCAGGCCGTCAGCCGAGGGGCGTTTTTCACCCGGCCGCCACGGGAACTGATCGAAAGCCTGGACCTGCTGTTCCAGGGCAAGCCCATCCCGCCCAAGGCTGAGCCTGCCTGGGAACAAGGAGTGTTGTTATGAGCCTGTCGCCGTTACCGCTTGAGGCGTTAGCGCCCTTGAGCCGCGCCGCCGACCTGGTGCACCTGCTGGAGCGTTGGGTTGACAGGGGGTGGCTGCGGGCGTTGGACAAGGCGTTCGTGGGCTTCCTGCACGAGCTCGATCCACACGCCGACCCCTTGGTCCTCCTGGCGGCGGCGCTGACCAGCCATCAACTCGGCCACGGCCATGTGTGCCTGGACCTGTTCGAAACCCTCAACGCGCCGGATTTTGCCCTGTCCCTGCCGCCCGAAGGCGACCTGCAAAGCGGCGCCATGCTGCTGCCGTCGCAATTGCTCGACGGCCTCGACGGCGCCCACTGGTGCCATGCACTGGCCGCCAGCCCGTTGGTCGCCCTGGCGGTGGACGGCAGCGAATCGGCACACAGTCGTCCCCTGGTACTGTCGGGCAAACGCCTGTACCTGCGCCGCTACTGGACTTACGAACGACGTATCGACAGCGCCTTGCGCCTGCGTCTCGCCACCCAGGAAAACGTCGCCGCCGATTTGCCCCAGCGCTTGAATGGCTTGTTTGACCAGCCGGCGCCCGATGGCGTGATCGACTGGCAAAAACTCGCCTGCGCCCTGGCCACCCGCGGTGCATTCAGCATCGTCACCGGCGGCCCCGGCACCGGCAAGACCACCACCGTGGTGCGCCTGCTCGCGCTGTTGCAGGCGCCGGCCGTTGAGTCCGGCAGCCCGCTGCGTATCCGCTTGGCCGCGCCGACCGGTAAGGCCGCCGCGCGTTTGACCGAATCCATCAGCCAGCAAGTGCTGTCGCTGACAGTGGCGCAAAGCGTGAAGGAAAAGATCCCGACCCAGGTCACCACGGTCCACCGCTTGCTGGGCAGTCGCCCGGGCACTCGGCACTTCCGCCATCACCTTGGCAACCCGCTGCCCCTGGATGTGCTGGTGGTGGACGAAGCCTCGATGATCGACCTGGAAATGATGGCTAACCTGCTGGATGCGTTACCGCCCCATGCTCGCCTGGTGTTGTTGGGCGACAAGGACCAGCTTGCCTCGGTAGAGGCCGGCGCCGTACTCGGTGATTTGTGCCGCGACGCCGAAGCTGGTTGGTACAGCCCCCACACCCGCCAATGGCTGCAAACCGTCAGCGGCGAAGACCTCAGCGCCAGTGGCCTGCACGAAGACCTCGATGGCAGCCATCCCTTGGCCCAGCAAGTGGTGATGTTGCGCTACTCGCGCCGTTTCGGCGAGGGCAGCGGCATTGGCCAGCTGGCGCGCTGGGTCAACCAGCAAAACGCCGAAGAGGCCCGCAAGCTGCTGGCCGCGCGCAGCCACAGCGACTTGTTCTGCGTCAGCCTCAAAGGCGAGCACGACCACGCCCTGGAGCGCCTTGTGCTGGACGGGCAGGGCGACGGCGCCCAGGGTTATCGCTATTACCTCAACCTGCTGCACAGCGCGCGCCCCACCGTCGACACCCCGCGCGATGACCTCGCCTGGACCCACTGGGCCCAGCAACTGCTGCAAGCCTTCGATGCGTTCCAACTGCTCTGCGCCGTGCGCAAGGGCCCTTGGGGGGTGGAGGGACTGAACCTACGCATCACGGCCGCCTTGCGCAAAGTGCGGCTGATCGAGGGGGATGAGCAATGGTACGAAGGCCGTCCGGTGTTGATGACGCGCAACGATTACGGCCTGGGCTTGATGAACGGCGATATCGGCATTGCCCTCAAACTGCCTGAAAGCGACGGCGGCCCCCAGGTGCTGCGGGTGGCTTTCCCACGTAACGATGGCCAGGGTGGCGTGCGCTTTGTCCTGCCCAGCCGTCTCAATGATGTGGAAACCGTGTACGCCATGACCGTGCACAAATCCCAGGGCTCGGAGTTCACCCACACCGCGCTGATCCTGCCGGACGCGCTGAACCCGGTGCTCACCAAAGAGTTGATCTACACCGGCATTACCCGCGCCAAGCGCTGGTTCAGCCTGATCGAACCCCGGGGCGGGGTGTTTGAAGAGGCCGTGCGACGCAAGGTCAAACGCTTGAGTGGGTTGATGCTGGCGTTGGGTCAGGAGTCAGAACTATCTGATGCTGTGCTATCGTTGCGGCATCACCCCGAAAACACCTGAGAGTATCGCTGCATGAACGTGGCCGTCTCGCCCACAGAGCGTAGTTTGAGCTGGAGGCGCCTGCTGCTGGTGGCGGTTCTATGCCTGCTGGCGCCCCGCGTATTTGCCGAGGGCCCAGGCCCGGCGGACCAGCGCGCCCAGGCGGTCACGCAAGTGGTACTCGGTATCCTCAGCTATGCCCGCTGGCCGGTAGAGCCGGAGCAACTGCGCCTGTGCATCGTCGGCCCGACCCAATACACCGACGACCTGATCAAAGGCACCACCCAGGCTACCGGTCGTCCGGTCGTGGTGCGGCGCCTGCTGGTCGACCACCCCGATGTGGTCAACGCCTGCGACGCCGTGTACATCGGCAAACTCAGCAATGACGAACGCAACCGCCTGTTTGCCTCGTTGATCGGCCACCCCGTGCTCAGCATCAGCGAAGGCGGCGACCAGTGCACCGTGGGCAGCCTGTTCTGCCTGCGGGTGGGCGATGAGCAAGTGTCGTTTGAGGTCAACCTCGACTCGGTGGCGCGCAGCGGCGTGCGCATTCATCCCAGCGTGTTGCAACTGTCCCGGCGCCGGGCGCCCGCCACATGAAAGTGGCGAACGTACGACCTACCCTGCGTTCCGTCATCGGCCGAGGGCACATGATCCTGGCGCTGGTGGCGGTGACGCTGGCCAGTGTTTCCCTGACCCTGCTCGGCGTGTTGGCGCTGCGGGTCTACGCCGAACACAACCTGCACCTGATCGCCCGGTCCATCAACTACACCGTGGAAGCGGCCGTGGTGTTCAACGACCGCGGCGCGGCCACCGAAGCCCTCAGCCTGATTGCCTCCACCGAAGAAGTCGCCCAGGCTGACGTGTTCGATAGCAGTGGCCGGCTGTTGGCGCACTGGGAACGTCCGGAAACCGGCATGCTCTCCCGGGTTGAACTGGCGCTGGCGCATACCCTGCTCGAGCAGCCCATCAGCCAACCGATCCTCCACCAGGGGCGCACCATCGGCAGTATTCACCTGACCGGCCACGGCGGTAGCCTGCTGCGCTTCCTGCTCAGCGGCCTGGCGGGGATCCTGATCTGCACCGTCCTCAGTGCCTGGGTCGCCCTGCACTTGGCGCGGCGTCTGTTGCGTGGCATTACGCAGCCGCTGCAAAGCCTCGCCGCCGTGGCCCACGCCGCCCGCAGCGAGCGTGACTTCGACCGCCGCGTGCCGCCGGCCCGCATCGCCGAACTCGACAGCCTGGGCAGCGACTTCAATGCCTTGCTTGGCGAGATGGAAGCCTGGCAAAACCATCTGCAAAGCGAAAACGAAACTCTCGCCCACAAGGCCAACCACGACAGCCTTACCGGTCTGCCCAACCGCGCGTACTTCGAAGGCCGCCTGATTCGCGCGCTGCGCAGCGCCGCCAAAGCCAAGGAGCAGGTGGCCGTGCTGTACCTCGACAGCGACCGGTTCAAAGAGATCAATGACAGCTTCGGCCATGCCGCCGGTGATGCCGTGCTGGTGGCCGTCGCCGAACGGGTGCGTGCGCAATTGCGTGAAGATGACCTGGTAGCGCGCCTGGGCGGTGACGAGTTCGCCATCCTGCTGGCGCCGCTGCACAAGGTGGAAGACGCCCAGCGCATTGCCGAAAAAATCATCGCCAGCATGGACATGCCGATTGCCGTGCCTGGCGACACCCAGGTGTTGACCTCCCTCAGTATTGGTATCGCCATCTACCCCGAACATGGCGTCACACCCGGCACCTTGCTCAATGCCGCCGATGCGGCGATGTACCAGGCCAAGCGTTTGTCCTCGGGTGGCCAGCAAACGGCGGAGTCGGAGAGCCCCGTCGTCAACGTTCAACACAGGAGTTGATCCCTTGTTCTCGACCGCGCGTCTTATGTTTATCACCCTGCTGGTGACACTGCTCGCCCTTGGCGGCTGCCAGACGGCGCCTCCCAAAGGCCTGACCCCGGCGCAAGTCGCCGTCCTCAAGCAACAGGGCTTCGAGCTTACCGATGACGGCTGGGCGTTCGGTCTGTCCGGCAAAGTGCTGTTTGGCAGTGACGTCGAAACCCTTAACCAACCCAGCACCGACATCGTCCAGCGCATCGGCAAGGCCCTGCTGGGTGTAGGCATCGAGCGCGTACGCGTCGATGGCCACACCGACGGCTCGGGCAAGGAAACCTACAACCAGCAACTGTCCCTGCGCCGCGCGAAAAGCGTGGCGACGGTGCTGCAGGGCGTGGGCATGAAAGAGGAAAACATCCAGCTGCGTGGGCTGGGCAGCAGTAAACCGGTGGACACCAACGACACAGCGGAAGGGCGTACCGAGAATCGGCGGGTGTCGATTGTGGTGATCGCGGACTGAGCCGGCAGCCCGATTTCAATCTGAAATCCAATCAAAATGTGGGAGAGGGCTTGCCACCTCCCACATTCCTGCAATTTAAGGGGAGTTATCGTTGCTGGCCCTTAATCCGCAAACCGCATCTCCCTTGTCTCCCCCATCAACAACCCCTGGTTCTGCTCCGTCACTTCCCTGATGTAATCCCACAGCAGAGTAATCCGCTTCAACTTCCTCAGGTCCTCCCGGCAATACATCCAGAACTGCCGGGTAATCGCAATCTGCTCCCCCAGCACCGGCAGCAACCGTGGATCCTGCGCCGCCAGAAAGCACGGCAAGATCGCCATCGACCGCCCTTGCTGCGCCGCCACGTACTGCGCAATCACGCTGGTACTGCGCAGGCTGGCGCTGGCGCCGGGCACGACGTTGGCCAGGTACAGCAGCTCCGAGCTGAAGGCCAGATCATCCACATAGCTGATAAACGGATGCTCGGCCAAATCTGCCGGTTTGTGGATAGGCGGGTGTTGGTCGAGGTATTCCTGGGTCGCGTACAGCTGCAGTTTGTAGTCGCACAGTTTGCAGCACACGTAGGGCCCGTGTTCCGGGCGTTCCAGGGCGATGACGATGTCGGCTTCGCGCTTGGACAGGCTGATGAAGTGGGGCAGGGGCAGGATGTCGACCGAGATGGCGGGGTAGGTGTCGACGAAGTGGCTCAACTGCGGGGTGACGAAGAAGCTGCCGAAGCCTTCGGTGCAGCCCATGCGCACATGGCCGGACAGCGCCACGCCGGAGCCGGACACTTGCTCGCAGGCCATGTGCAGGGTGCTTTCGATGGACTCGGCGTAGCCCAGCAAACGCTGGCCTTCGGGGGTTAGGACGAAGCCGTTGGTCCGGGATTTTTCGAACAGCAGCGTACCGAGGGACACTTCCAATGAGCTGATGCGCCGCGACACGGTGGTGTAGTCCACCGCCAGGCGCTTGGCGGCGACGCTGGCCTTGCGGGTGCGGGCCACTTCGAGGAAAAACTTCAGGTCATCCCAATTCAGGGAACCCAGTGATGTGATGTTTTTTTGCATATTGGACCGGCTTTTATGTGCGTTCTTATTAGAGATTTGCACATCTATACTCCAAAAACAGTCCGAACGCCTCATTCTTCAAGGCGATTCAAGCGCCTTGTCTCTGCATAAATATAAGAGTTGGAGACCACATGAACGCATCTGCCGATATTTCCGTGCAACAGGTCAAGTTGCTCATCAATGGTGAGTGGGTCGAGTCCAAGACCACCCATTGGCAAGACATCGTCAACCCGGCCACCCAGCAAGTGCTGGCCAAAGTCCCGTTCGCCACGGCCGATGAAGTCAATGCCGCCATCGACGCCGCCCATCAAGCCTTCCAGACCTGGAAGCTGACGCCGATCGGCGCGCGCATGCGCATCATGCTCAAGCTGCAAGCCCTGATCCGCGAACACTCCAAGCGCATCGCGGTGGTCCTCAGCGCCGAGCAGGGCAAGACCATTGCCGATGCCGAGGGCGATATTTTCCGTGGCCTGGAAGTGGTGGAGCACGCCTGCTCCATCGGCACCCTGCAAATGGGCGAGTTCGCCGAGAACGTCGCCGGTGGCGTCGATACCTACACCCTGCGCCAACCCATTGGCGTGTGTGCCGGCATTACCCCGTTCAACTTCCCGGCGATGATTCCGCTGTGGATGTTCCCGATGGCCATCGCCTGCGGCAACACCTTCGTTCTCAAGCCGTCCGAACAAGACCCACTTTCGACCCTGCTGTTGGTGGAGCTGGCGCTGGAAGCCGGCGTACCGGCGGGTGTGCTCAACGTGGTGCACGGCGGCAAGGACGTGGTGGATGCGCTGTGCACCCATAAAGACATCAAGGCTGTGTCCTTTGTCGGTTCGACTGCCGTCGGCACTCATGTCTACGACCTGGCCGGCAAGCACGGCAAGCGCGTGCAATCGATGATGGGCGCCAAGAACCACGCCGTGGTGCTGCCGGATGCCAACCGCGAGCACACCCTCAATGCCCTCGTCGGTGCCGGTTTCGGCGCGGCGGGCCAGCGTTGCATGGCCACCTCGGTGGTGGTGCTGGTGGGCGCGGCCAAGCAATGGCTGCCGGATCTGAAAGCGCTGGCGCAAAAGCTCAAGGTCAACGCCGGCAGTGAAGCCGGCACGGATGTCGGCCCGGTGATCTCCAAGCGCGCCAAGGCCCGTATCCTGGAATTGATCGAAAGCGGCGTGAAAGAAGGCGCCAAGCTCGAGCTGGATGGCCGCGACATCAAGGTGCCGGGCTTCGAGCAAGGCAACTTCGTCGGTCCGACCCTGTTCTCGGGCGTGACCACCGATATGCAGATCTACACCCAGGAAATCTTCGGCCCGGTGCTGGTGGTGCTGGAAGTCGACACCCTCGATCAGGCCATTGCGCTGGTCAACGCCAACCCGTTCGGCAACGGCACCGGCCTGTTCACCCAGAGCGGGGCGGCGGCGCGTAAATTCCAGAGCGAAATCGATGTGGGCCAGGTCGGTATCAACATCCCGATCCCGGTGCCGGTGCCGTTCTTCAGCTTCACCGGTTCCCGTGGCTCCAAGCTCGGCGACCTCGGCCCGTACGGCAAGCAAGTGGTGCAGTTCTACACCCAGACCAAGACCGTCACCAGCCGTTGGTTTGACGACGACACGGTCAACGATGGCGTCAATACCACCATCAACCTGCGCTGATTCGGGAGACGACCATGAAGATTGCATTTATCGGCTTGGGCAACATGGGCGCACCGATGGCCCGCAACCTGATCAAGGCCGGCCATGGGCTGAACCTGTTCGACCTGAACCAGACGGTGCTCAAGGAACTCGCCGAATTGGGCGGCAACATCAGCGACTCGCCGCGTGACGCTGCCCGCGGCGCCGAGCTGGTGATCACCATGCTGCCCGCCGCCGCCCATGTGCGCAGTGTCTGGTTGAATGAAGACGGTGTGCTGGCGGGGATCGGCAACGGCGTGCCCGCGGTGGATTGCAGCACCATCGATCCACAGACCGCGCGCGACGTCGCCGCTGCTGCCGCCAAGCAAGGCGTGGTGATGGCCGACGCACCGGTCTCCGGCGGCACCGGCGGGGCGCAGGCCGGGACCCTGACCTTCATGGTCGGCGCCACCCCGGAACTGTTCGCCACCCTGCAACCGGTGCTGGCACAGATGGGCCGCAACATCGTGCACTGCGGCGATGTGGGCACCGGGCAAATCGCCAAGATCTGCAACAACCTGCTGCTCGGCATCAGCATGGTCGGCGTCAGCGAAGCCATGGCCTTGGGCGACGCGCTGGGCATCGATACCCAGGTGCTGGCCGGGATCATCAACAGCTCCACCGGGCGCTGCTGGAGTTCCGACACCTACAACCCATGGCCGGGCGTGATCGAAACCGCGCCGTCGTCCCGTGGCTATACCGGCGGGTTCGGCGCCGATTTGATGCTCAAGGATTTGGGCCTGGCTACCGAGGCGGCGCGCCAGGCGAAACAGCCGGTGATTCTGGGGGCTGTGGCTCAGCAGTTGTACCAATCGATGAGTCAGCGTGGGGAAGGGGGCCAAGACTTCTCGGCGATTATCAACAGCTACCGCAAGCCCAAATAAGGGCATTCAGGGACGAGCATTGTGGTGAGCGGGCTTGCCCCGCGCTGGGGCGCGAAGCGGCCCTGAAACCAGACGCCGCATTCTTTCTGAGAGAATGCGGCGTTTTTTATTGGGGCTGCTTTGCAGCCCAGCGCGGGGCAAGCCCGCTCACCACAGAAGGCGACTGCACCACAAAAAACTCAAGCAAACACAAAATACTTACGTACCGTCTCGACCACTTCCCACGTTCCCTTCATCCCTGGCTCCACCACAAAGATATCCCCAGCCCGCAAGTGAATCGGTTCCATCCCCTCAGGCGTGATCACGCAGTAGCCTTCCTGGAAATGGCAGTATTCCCATTTCACATATTCGACATACCACTTGCCCGGCGTGCAGATCCAGGTGCCCATGATCTTGCTGCCGTCTTCGCTGGTGTAGGCGTTGAGGTTGACGGTGTGCGGGTCGCCTTCGAGCTTTTCCCATTTGCAGGCATCCAGGACCGGCAGGGGGTGGGTGTCGCGCAGTACGGTGATGGGCTTGGACATGATGACTCCGAGGCAGGGAATGGAAAGATGCACCCTAAGGCCTGGGACGTTGCGCCAGTGGTCTGAACTCGACATCGGGATGCCCAGAAGCGCAGGTGAACACGACTCCTCAAGCCATGTGCAGTCAATGTGGGAGGGGGCTTGCCCCCGATGGCGCCGGGTCAGCCGACACTTTTGAGCGTGAATCAGTGATTTCCTCGCAGTAAGTGCGAAAGAAGTCACTCACGGCGCACGAATTCGCAAGAAAATTCACGTCTGGCCCTCGTATCATTCACCCCAGTAACCGCCGAGAGCCTTCAAATGACCTCAATAAAAACGTGGTGGGATATCAGCCCGCCCTTGAGCACGGCAACCCCGACCTGGCCGGGCGATACGCCGTTCCAGGAAGAGCGTGTGTGGCAGTTCGGCCCGGAGTGCCCGGTGAATGTCGGACGCATCACCCTGTCGCCGCACACCGGCGCCCATGTGGATGCGCCGCTGCATTACAGCGCCGACGGAGCGCCGATTGGCGAGGTGTCGCTGGAGGTGTACATGGGCCCGTGCCGGGTGCTGCATTGCCTGGACAGCGGTGCGCTGGTCCAGCCCCATCAGTTGCAAGGGCGTGTGGATAACCTGCCGGAGCGCGTGCTGCTGCGTACTTATCCACAAGCACCGCTGACCGAATGGGATTCGAACTTCACCGCCATCGCCCCGCAGACCATTGAACTGCTGGCCGGCCTGGGTGTGCGCCTGATCGGTATCGACACGCCCTCCCTGGACCCGCAACAGTCCAAGACCATGGATGCCCACAACGCCGTGGCGCGGCATGGCATGGCGATCCTTGAAGGCATCGTGCTCGACGACGTACCGGAGGGCGACTACGAACTGATCGCCCTGCCGCTGCGTTTCGCCAACCTGGACGCCAGCCCGGTCCGTGCCATTCTCCGCCCGCTCAAGGAGCCCACGCGATGAGCCAATGTCCTTTCTCTGCCGACTACCAGCCACCGGAAGAATGGCATAACGCCGAACTGAATTTTTCCGAGTCCATGAGCTACGGCGACTACCTGGACCTGGGCAAAGTGCTCAGCGCCCAGCACCCGCTGTCGCCGGACCACAACGAAATGCTCTTCATCATCCAGCACCAGACCTCCGAGCTGTGGATGAAGCTGATGCTCCACGAACTCAAGGCCGCCCGCGAACACGTGCGCCTGGGCGAGTTGCCGCCGGCATTCAAGATGCTGGCGCGGGTGTCGCGGATCTTCGATCAACTGGTGCACGCCTGGGCCGTGCTGGCGACCATGACGCCGTCGGAATACAAGGCGATTCGCCCGTTCCTGGGGCAATCGTCCGGGTTCCAGTCGTTCCAGTACCGCGAGATCGAATTTATCCTCGGCAACAAGAGCCCGGCGCTGTTGCGCCCCCACGCCCATCGGCCTGAGTTGTTGCAAGAGTTGCAGGTAGCGATTGCCACACCGTCGCTGTATGACGAGGCGATCAACCTGATGATCAAGGCCGGCCTGGCGATTGATCCGAAACGTGCCGAACGCGACCCGACGGCGGCGACGGTTCACGATGAGTCGGTGGAGGCGGCGTGGCGCGAGGTGTATCGCGATCCGAGCCGGTATTGGGACTTGTATCAGTTGGCCGAGAAGTTTATCGACCTGGAGGATTCGTTCCGCCAATGGCGCTTCCGGCATGTGACCACAGTGGAGCGGATTATCGGCTTCCAGCCCGGCACCGGCGGCACCGAGGGCGTGGGTTACCTGCGCAAGATGCTCGACACCGTGCTGTTCCCCGAGCTGTGGCGAGTGCGCTCCACGCTGTAAACAAAAAGCCCCGGATCACCGGGGCTTTTCATTTGCAATGCAATCAAATGCGGGAGGCGGCGACCGCTTTCGTCTTGCTCATTCGCAACCGGTAGGCCACATAGATAACCCCCACCCAAACCGGCATCGCATACACCGACTCGCGAATCCCCGGGATCGCCAGCATCACGCTGATGATCATCAGCATGAACGCCAGGCACAGGTAGTTGCTGAACGGGAACCAGAAGGTCTTGAACGACGGTGTTACCCCTTGCTCACCCATGGCTTTGCGGAACTTGATGTGGGTGATGCTGATCAGCGCCCAGTTGATCATCAGCGAGGCAACCACCAGCGCGAACAGCAGCTCCAGGGCACTTTGCGGTGCCACGTAGTTGACCACCACGCACAGCATCGTCACCAGCGCCGAGATCGCCAGGGCTCGCAGCGGTACGCCTTGCTTGTTGAGCTTCATCAGCGCTTTCGGCGCATCGCCTTGCTCGGCCAGGCCGAACAGCATGCGGCTGTTGCAGTACACGCCGCTGTTGTACACCGACAGCGCCGCGGTCAGCACCACGAAGTTGAGGATGTGGGCGGCGGTGTCGTTGCCGATCAGCGAGAAGATCTGCACAAACGGGCTGCCGCTGTAGGCATCGCCTGACGCGCCGAGGGTTTGCAGCAGTTGATCCCATGGGTACAGCGACAGCAGTACGGTCAATGCGCCGACGTAGAAAATCAGGATCCGGTACACCACCTGGTTGATCGCCTTGGGGATCACCTTGCGGGGCTCACTGGCCTCGGCAGCGGTGATACCCACCAGCTCCAGGCCGCCGAACGAGAACATGATGAAGGCCATGGACATCAACAGCCCCATGCCGCCATTCGGGAAGAATCCGCCGTGGCTCCACAGGTTGCTGACCGACGCTTGCGGGCCGCCGGTGCCGCTGAACAGCAGGTAACAGCCGAGCACGATCATGCCGACAATCGCCACCACCTTGATGATCGCGAACCAGAACTCCGCTTCACCGAAGAACTTCACGTTCAGGGTGTTGATCAGGTTCACCGCGACAAAGAACACCAGGGCGCTGACCCAGGTCGGGATCTGCGGCCACCAGAACTGGATGTACTTGCCCACCGCAGTCAGCTCGGCCATGCCCACCAGCACGTAGAGCACCCAGTAGTTCCAGCCGGCCAGGAAGCCCGCGTAACCGCCCCAGTATTTGTGCGCGAAGTGGCTGAACGAGCCGGCCACCGGTTCTTCGACGATCATCTCGCCGAGCTGGCGCATGATCAGGAACGCGATGAAACCGGCGATCGCGTAGCCCAGGATCATCGACGGCCCTGCCGACTTGAGTACCCCGGCCGAACCGAGGAACAGCCCCGTGCCTATCGCCCCGCCCAAGGCGATCAACTGAATATGCCGGTTCTTAAGGCCACGCTTGAGGCCTGCCGGGTTAACCATGTCATCCGCCATTAACGTTCCCTTCTACTTGTTTTTCTCGGGGTAGAACCCCTCAGAAGTGCTGAGGAGTCAGATATTACTCTGCGTAAACTTTTCGTAATACAGCTGAACGCCATCAAGTGCCTGATCCGCCAGCCATTGTTGGATGGATTCGACCATTGGCGGAGGGCCGCACACGTACATATCCGCCAATCCGTCGCGCAATTCGGCCAGGTCGAAATGCTCGGTGAGGTAGCCGCGCTTGCCGGCCCAGTCGGGGGCGGCATCGCTGAGGACTTCGGTGTAGCGAAAACCCGGCAGTTTCGCCGCATAGGCCGCGATGCGTGGGGCTTCGCATAAGTCCTCGGCGCCGCGTACGCCATAGTAGAGATGCACCGGCTGGTTGCAGCCGGTGGCGGCCAGTTGATCGAGCATGCCCAGCAGCGCCGACAGCCCGGTGCCGCCGGCGACCAGCACCAGCGGTTGGGTCACATGGCGCAGGTAGAACGCACCCAGCGGTGCTTCCATCCGCAGTTCATCGCCGACTTGGCAGCGCTCACGCAGGTAGTTGCTCATCACCCCATCGGGCAGCAAGCGGATCAGGAACTGCAATTGATTGCCCGCCAGGTTGGCGAAGGAGTAGGAACGCCAATGGCCTGTGCCCGGTACCGCAAGGCGCGCATATTGGCCCGGTAGAAAATCCAGCGGCGCATCCAACTGCACCTTCAGGATCGCCGTGCTGGTCGACACCTGTTGCACCTCGCTGACCGTCCCGCGCACTTGCACCGGCCCCGGCGCATTGCACAGGCTCGAATCAAAGTCGAAGTAGAACGCCGCGTCGGACTTCACCCGCGTCTGGCAACTGAGCATCTTGCGCTGTTGCAGGTCGAGCCTAGAGAGGGCTTCCTCGTCCACATAGTCCTGGGTGTAGTCACCCGACTCGCACCGCCCCTGGCAGGTGCCGCACACGCCTTCGCGGCAGTCCAGGGGGATCTTGATGCCATTGCGCAGCGCCGCATCCAACAGGATTTCATTTGCGCCCACCGGGAAAAACAGGGTCTTGCCGTCGGCAAAACTGAAGGCCACTTTGTGATTCATGTGTTGTTCTCTGCATATTTATGACGTACGTACGGCCTGTTGTGGTGAGCGGGCTTGCCCCGCGCTGGGCTGCGAAGCAGCCCCATGAGAGTCGCCGCATTTTTCCCGCCAAACCGCAGTGCTTGCACCAAGGGCCGCTGCGCGACCCAGCGCGGGGCAAGCCCGCTCATCACAAAAAGCCCGCTCACCACAACAACAAGGGTGCTTTAGAGGTGATAGAAATCCAGCACCGAATTGATGGTGTCGTTAAGCAGCAGCGCATGCTTGCGAGTGATCAGCCAACTGTCGCCATGGGGCTTGAGGCGATAGGTGGCATGCCCGTAGAACTGCTCCGATGTGGCCAGCCGATAGAACAGCGTGTGCCAGTTCAACCGGACCTCCAGCGTGCCGTCCGCCTGCTCGGCGATGCGTACGTTGTTGATCAGGTGCAAGGTGCGCGGCATCGGTGTAGCGGACGCCGCCTTGCCGGTGCGCAGGCGGAACACGCGGTCTTCCAAGCCCGAACGGTTGGCGTAGTAGATCAGCGACATCTCGCGCTTGGGGTCGCGGGTGTAGACGTGCTCCGAGTCCCATTGCGGCAGGTGGAATTCGCTCTGGGGGTCGAACAACTGCACGTAGGCGTCCCAGTCCTGGGCGTCGCACAGCTCGGACTTAAGGTAGAAAAACTGCTCGATCCGATACTGCAATGGCGCATTCATCATTCCACCTCCCGCAGTGTCAGCGCGTGTTGGTCCAGGCCCTTGAGCAGGAAGTGCTGCCAGTTGCGGTGCTGGTTGACGTACAGGCCTTCATGGGTGAATTCGGTGCCGGTCATGGCCGGCGAGATGCCGATGGCTTCGCTGTTCGGCGTTGGCCCGGTTTCCCAGCGATGGCTGCCGCGTGAAATATCGCTCCAGCGTTCCAGGCGGCCCTGGAAACCACGCTGGGCTTCGCGGAACTCCACCAGGTCGTCCGGTGTGCCCATGCCCGAGACGTTGAAGAAGTCTTCGAACTGGCGAATACGGTTTTCACGGTCGGCGTCGGATTCGCCTTTCACCCCCAGGCACTGGCTGATGATCTCGGTCTTGTTCCACGCCACCGGACGAATGATGCGCAGCTGCGAGCTGATCTGGTCGAGGAAGAACAGGCTCGGGTAGATATTCAGGTTACGCAGGCGGTGCATCATCCACTCGGCCTTCTGCTGGCCATGCTCTTGTACCAGGCGCGGCATGATGGTGGCGTAGCCGGAGCGCACGCTGGGGTTGGGCATGTCGCTGAACAGCACGCTGTGGCCATTGTTGAAGGCGAACCAGCCGTCATCGGTGTTGGCGTCGCCGGCGCCGAGCTTGCTGTAGTCCAGGGTGCTGGCGGACCCGCTGCCGCTCTCGGTATTCACCTGCTGGCGATGCTGCACCGTGGCCACGTAGTTGTAGTGCACGGTGCTGACGTGATACCCGTCCAGGCCGTTTTCGTTTTGCAGTTTCCAGTTGCCGTCGTAGGTGTAGGCCGACTTGCCCGGCAGCACCTCCAACTCACCAGTGGCGGACTGCGCGACCATCATGTCGAAGAACACTTTGGCGTCGCCGAGGAAGTCTTCCAGGCTGTCACGGCCATTCACATCCAGGCTGATGAAGACAAAACCCTTGTAGCTCTCGATGCGGGCCTTTTTCAGGCCGCGCGTTGCCTTGTCGAAACTTTCCGGATATTCCCCCGGCGCCTTGACCTTCACCAGCCTGCCATCGCTCTTGTAGCACCAGGCGTGGAACGGACAGGTGAAGGTGGACTGGTTGCCTTTGCCGACCCGGGTCAGGGTGGTGCCGCGATGCTGGCAGGCGTTGACCAGCGCATTGAGCCGGCCCTCGCCATCACGGGTAATGATCATCGGCTGGCGCCCGGCGCGCATCGTCACGAAGTCATGATGATTGGCCAGTTCGCTTTCATGGCAGGCGTAGATCCAGTTCTTCTCGAAGATCAACTCCATCTCAAGATCAAACAGCTCCGGCTCGGTGAACATGTCGCGGGCGATGCGGAATACGGCGTCTGCCGGGCGAAAATCCAGGCAGCTCTCGATAAAGCTTTTCCATTGCTCGACGCTTCTTGCACCACTCATGGGAGGCACCTTTTGATAATGGCTGAACAGGTGAGCCATTAAGAGGCTGCGGCAAGGTGGCGGGCTATCCGCTTAATGGGGGAAGGTGGGCCGCAAAGTTGGGCAGCAAATACCCACGGTGGTGCAGGGCGGTGACGCGACGCGCTACCGTCTGGCGAGGCAAGGGGCGTCAACACCTGCGGTTTATCCACATAGTGGACGGTTGCTATCCACCCGGTTGCAATCGGGCCGGCGTGGCGTAGAACTTGCTGTGGAGCCACAACGACGCGCCGCCAGAGCGCGCAACCGCCTGACCGCCGTGGGTGCACACTGATGAATAGTCCTACACGCGATATCCATGTCCAACGCTTCGACCTCGAAGGCGCCCGCAGCTGGATGTCCGGCATTTGCGGGCCGCACCGCCTGGCGACGAGCACGCCCGAGCGCCTGCGCTTTCATCACAGTGCCAACGTGTTCAAGTCCCGGGCCACCACCCTGGGCGTGATCGAATACGGCACCGACGTGACCATCGATATCGAAGACGCCGAGCACTTCAGCAGCTACAGCCTCACGCTGCCGTTGGTGGGTGAGCAGGAGCTGAGCAAGAACGGCCAACGCCTGAGTTCCAACCGTGACCAGGGCGTGATCATTGCGCCCAATGAACACCAGGTGCTGGCCATATCCGGTGACTGCCGCAAGTTGCAGGTGGTGATCACGCGGGCGGCGATGAGCGAGTCGCTGGAGGGCTTGCTGCAACGGCCGGTTGACGCGCCGCTGCAATTTGAACCGGTGATGGATGCGGTGGAGGGGGCGTCGGCGTCGTGGTGGCGCATGGCGCGCTACTTCATCGCCGAATTGGAGTGCCGTAGCGAATTGTATGAACAGGCGGCGTTCACCCGTGACCTGGAAAGCTCATTGATCAAGGGCCTGATCCTCGCCCAGCCGAACAACTACTCGGAAGAACTGCGCGCCGTACTGGGGGTGAAACTGCCCCATTACCTGATCCGTGCGCGCCAATACATTCACGCCAACGCCCGCGAGGCGCTGCACCTGGAAGACCTGGAAACCGCTGCCGGGGTGTCGCGGTTCAAGCTGTTCGATGCGTTTCGCAAGTACTTTGCCCTGTCACCCATGGCCTACCTGAAGAAGCACCGGCTGAGTGCGGTGCGCCAGGAAATCCTCGAGCACGGATCGATCCGCACCATCTCCGAGATCGCCTTCGGCTGGGGCTTTACCCACCTGGGGCGGTTCTCGGCGGAGTATCGAAAACTGTTCGATGAATCCCCCAGCCAGACGCTGCAACGCATGCGTATGCGCAGTACTTGAACCTGATGAAGATCAACCTGTGGGAGGGGCGGTACCTGGGCGATTTCAGATCAGTTCTTCAACCAACTGCAGGCAATGACTGAGCCCCGGCGACTGATCATTCACCCGTCGGCTGAGAATGATCGGCGAGGTCGCCGTCGCTTCCACAACCGGCGTGTAGCCGATATCCGCGCGATGCAGCACCTGCACCGACGCCGGCACCAGTGTCACGCCCATGCCCGCACCGACCAGGCCGATGGCGGTCTGCAGTTCGTTGGTCCACTGCGCCACCTTGAGGCTCAGGCCGTGGGCGTCGAACAGTGCAATCACATGGTCGGCATAGCTGGGGCGCGGGTTACCGGGGTAGAGCACAAACGGCTCGGCGGCCAGTTGGGCGAGGGTCGCGGGTGCATCGAGCAATGGGTGGCCGGCGGGCAGCACGGCGACCAACCGATCCTCCACCAGCACGCGCTGGACGATGGCCGGGTCGTCGATACGAATGCGCCCGAAGCCCACGTCGATACGTCCGGCCTTGAGCGCCTCGACCTGCTGCAAGGTGGTCATCTCCGACAGCCCCAACTCCAGTTCCAACGCCTCATGGCTGCGCAACCGCCGGATCAATTCCGGCAGCACGCCATACAAGGTCGACGGCGCAAAGCCGATGCCCAGCCAGGTCTTCTCGCCCTGGCCGATGCGGCGGGTGTTGTCGCAGACCTTGGCCAATTGTTCGAGCAACACATTGGCGTGCTCATAGAAAAACCGCCCGGCTTCGGTCAGCCGCAGCGGTCGGCCACGCTCCAGCAGAATCACGCCCAATTCCTCTTCCAATTGTTGGATCTGCCGGCTCAACGGTGGCTGGGCGATGTGCAGGCGTTCGGCCGCGCGGGTGAAGTTGAGGGTCTGCCCCAACACCTGGAAGTAGCGCAGATGACGCAGTTCCATAACGGCTCCTTTCATACCTTAAGGGTATTGCTCGAGACTAATTCTATATTGGAAGCCAGGAAAAATGCGGCACAGAATCGACGTAAATCTATAAAGAACCCAGCGGGTATTGCCATGCCGATTTGCGCCATCGAGTCGATCGAGACCATTATCGTCGACCTTCCCACCCTTCGCCCGCACAAGCTGGCGATGCACACCCTGCAAAACCAGACCCTGGTGATCATCCGCGTGCGCTGCGCCGACGGCATCGAAGGCATCGGTGAATCCACCACCATCGGCGGCCTGAGCTACGGCAACGAGAGCCCCGAGAGCATCAAGGTCAACATCGACCGTCACTTCGCCCCACTGCTGATCGGCCAGGACGCCAGCAATATCAACGCGGCCATGTTGCGCCTGGAACGCAGCATTCGCGGCAACACCTTTGCCAAATCCGGTGTCGAAAGCGCCTTGCTCGACGCCCTTGGCAAGCGCCTGAACCTGCCGGTCAGCGAACTGCTCGGTGGGCGTGTGCGCGATGCACTGCCGGTGGCCTGGACCCTCGCCAGCGGCAATACCGCCCAGGACATTGCCGAGGCCGAAAAGATGCTCGACCTGCGCCGCCACCGCATCTTCAAATTGAAGATCGGTGCCGGTGAAGTTGGCGAGGACCTGGCCCATGTCATCGCGATCAAACAGGCCCTGGGCGAGCGTGCCAGCGTGCGCGTCGACGTCAACCAGGCCTGGGACGAAGCCGTGGCCCTGCGTGCGTGCAAGGTGCTCGGCGACCACGGCGTCGACCTGATCGAACAGCCGATCTCGCGTAACAACCGTGGCGGCATGGCCCGGCTCAACCTGTCGAGCCCGGCGCCGATCATGGCCGACGAATCCATCGAGTGTGTGGAAGATGCCTTCAACCTGGCCCGTGAAGGCGCGGCCTCGGTGTTCGCCCTGAAGATCGCCAAGAACGGCGGCCCCCGCGCGGTATTGCGCACCGCCGCGATTGCCGAGGCCGCTGGTATCGGCCTGTACGGCGGCACCATGCTGGAAGGGGGGATCGGCACCCTGGCGTCGGCGCATGCCTTCCTCACGCTGAACAAACTGGCGTGGGGCACCGAGTTGTTCGGCCCGCTGTTGCTGACCGAAGACATTCTTGCCGAGCCGCCGCTGTACCGCGATTTCCAGCTGCATGTCTCCCACATGCCGGGCCTGGGCCTGGCCATCGATGAGGAGCGCCTGGCGTTCTTCCGTCGTGACAAACACTAAGAGGCGCCGCCCATGTTGTTCCACGTAAAAATGACCGTGAACCTGCCCGTCGACATGCACCCCGAGCGCGCCGCCAGCCTCAAGGCCGACGAAAAGGCCTTTGCCCAGCGTCTGCAGCACCAGGGCAAATGGCGCCACTTATGGCGCATCGCCGGGCTCTACGCCAACTACAGCGTGTTCGACGTCGACAGCGTGCAAGAACTGCATGACCTGCTGATGCAACTGCCGCTTTACCCCTACATGGCCATCGAAGTGAATGCCTTGTGCCGGCACCCTTCGTCAATCCATGAAGACGACCGCTAGGCCGGTTTTCACCCTGATAACTACAAGATGAGGAACGCACCATGTCCATCCGACTGTCCCAGACTGCCCAGGCCCAACGGTTTCTCGAAGAAGCCAGCGGCAACCTCACTGACGGCGGCAACCCGCGCACCAAGGCGCTGATCTACCGGATCCTGCGCGATACGGTAAACATCATCGAAGACCTGGACGTGACCCCGGAAGAGTTCTGGAAGGCGGTCAACTACCTCAACGAACTGGGCAAGCACCAGGAGGCCGGACTGCTCGCCGCCGGGCTCGGCCTGGAGCATTACCTGGATATGCTGATGGACGCCGCCGACGAGGAAGCCGGCAAGTCCGGTGGTACCCCGCGCACCATCGAAGGTCCGCTGTATGTGGCCGGCGCGCCGCTGTCGAAGTACGAGGCGCGGCTGGACGATGGCAAGGACGACGCTGTGCCGCTGTTTATGCGCGGGCAGGTGCGCGACACCGACGGCAAGCCGTTGGCGGGGGCGATTGTCGATGTGTGGCAGGCCAATACCGGCGGTACGTATTCGTGGTTCGACCCGACGCAATCCGAATTCAACCTGCGCCGCCGTATCGAGACCGACGCCCAGGGCAACTACCGCTTTCGCAGCATCGTGCCGTCGGGCTACGGCTGCCCGCCGACCGGGCCGACCCAGCAGTTGCTCGATCAACTGGGGCGTCACGGGCAGCGCCCGGCGCATATCCACTTCTTCATCTCGGCGCCGGGGTATCGGCACCTGACCACCCAGATCAACCTGTCGGATGACCCGTACCTGCACGATGATTTTGCCTACGCGACGCGGGACGAATTGATTGCCGAGATTCGCTTCAGTGACGATCAGCAACTGGCGCGGGAGTTTGGCGTGGAGGGGCGGTTTGCACAGATTGATTTTGACTTTGAGTTGCAGACCGCCGCAGCGCCGGTAGAGCAAAAACGCATGCAGCGGGTTCGCGCGTTGGAGGATTGATCAATACGGTCAAAAATGTGGGAGGGGGCAAGTCGAATCGTCGCACCGCCCCTCCCACATTTGATCGGTGTCGTGGCTGACTATTTGCGAACGACCAGATCAAGCACCTCATCCCGATCCTTGATCTTCTGCAGCACAATCTCCGAGCGGATATCCATCACCCCCGCCGTGCGGTTCAGGTGGTTCACGATAAAGTCCGAAAAGTGCTTGAGGTTGCGTGCCTGCACCCGCAGCACATAGTTGCTGGCGCCGGTGATCACGTAGGCGCTGGCCACTTCCGGCCAGCCTTGCACCTTCTTGATAAACGTCTCATGCCAATCCTCCACATCCTGGCGCAATGACAGGTGGACGATGGCCTCCAGTTCAATCCCCAACTGCTCGGCATTTAACACTGCACGGTAGCCGCTGATAATCCCTTCGCTCTCCAGCAGGCGTAGACGACGCAGGCAGGCAGAGGGCGACAACGCGACTTTTTCCGCCAGTTCCTGGTTGCTGATACGGCCATCCTGTTGCAGGAAATGCAGGAGGCGCAGGTCGGTGGCGTCAAGGATCATGGTTAGAATAAATCCGCGTATTTAGGGGTTAAATTCGAATTTCCTACAGCTTAATTAGCCTGTTACCCACCACTTTGCACGAAAATTCTCTAAATCTTCGTTCATTATTTGCTGCATCCTCACTGACAAAAACCAGGACAACCCATGACCCCTCGCAGCCATTGCCAAGCCCTCGACACCCAGGACCCGCTGGCGCCGCTACGTCAGCAGTTCGCCTTGCCGCAGGACGTTATCTACTTGGACGGCAACTCCCTCGGTGCGCGTCCGGTGGCGGCGTTGGCGCGGGCGCAGGCGGTCATCGCGCAAGAGTGGGGCAATGGCTTGATCCGCAGTTGGAACAGCGCCGGCTGGGCCGACTTGTCCCAGCGCCTGGGCAACCGCCTGGCGCCGATGATCGGTGCGCGGGGCGGTGAGGTGGTGATCACCGACACTACCTCGATCAACCTGTTCAAGGTGCTCAGCGCCGCCTTGAGCGTGCAGCGCCAACGTGAGCCGGCGCGCAAGGTGATCGTCAGCGAAGCGAGCAACTTCCCCACCGATTTGTACATCGCCCAGGGCCTCGCCGAGTTGCTGCAACAGGGCTATTCCCTGCGCCTGGTCAACAGCCCGGATGAACTGCCCCGGGCCATCGACGGCGACGTGGCGGTGGTGATGCTCACCCACGTCAACTACAAGACCGGCTACATGTACGACATGCAGGCGCTCACCGCCTTGAGCCATGAATGCGGCGCGCTGAGCATCTGGGACCTGGCGCATTCAGCGGGCGCAGTGCCCATCGACCTGCACGGGGCCGGTGCTGACTATGCGATTGGCTGCACTTACAAATACCTCAACGGCGGCCCCGGCTCCCAGGCGTTCGTGTGGGTCAACCCGGCGTTGGTAGACCTGGTGCACCAGCCGCTGTCGGGCTGGTTCGGGCATACCCGGCAGTTCGCCATGGAATCCAGCTATGCGCCGAGCGCCGGCATCGCCCGCTACCTGTGCGGCACCCAGCCGATCACGTCGCTGGCGATGGTGGAATGCGGCCTGGAGATTTTCGAACAGACCGACATGGCCCGCCTGCGCAGCAAATCCCTGGCGCTGACCGACCTGTTTATCGAGTTGGTCGAAAGCCGCTGCGCCGCCCACAACCTTGTGCTGATCACTCCCCGTGAACACGCTCGGCGTGGCAGCCATGTGAGCTTCGAACACCCGGAGGGATATGCGGTGATCCAGGCCCTGATCGCACGTGGCGTGATCGGTGATTACCGCGAGCCGCGCATCATGCGTTTTGGGTTTACGCCGCTGTACACGAGTTTTACCGAGGTGTGGGATGCGGTGGAAATCCTCGGTGAGATTCTCGACAACGGCACCTGGGACCAGCCGCAATTCAAGGTCCGCCACAGCGTCACCTGAAGATAATGCAGATCAAAATGTGGGAGGGGCGGTGCGATGATTCGACTTGCCCCCTCCAACAGGGGATTTGCGTCAATATCCAAATAGTGCAACCACAATAATAAAGGGGCACACCACGTGAGCACACCCGACAACGGCTTTGCCGAGATCACCCACCGCGAACTGGGCCTGAGGCGCCAGCTCACTTCCGGCCAGATGAGCATGATCGCCATCGGTGGCGCCATCGGCACCGGGCTGTTCATGGGCAGCGCCTATGCCATCGGCTACGCCGGGCCCAGCGTGCTGGTGAGCTACGCGATCGGCGCGTTGATCACCTTGCTGCTGATGGGCTGCCTGGCCGAGATGACGGTGGCCCATTCCACCTCGGGCTCTTTCGGCGCCTATGCCGAGTTCTACATCAGCCCGCTGGCCGGGTTCCTGGTGCGTTATGCCTACTGGGCGGCGATTGTGCTGGCGGTGGGGGCCGAGGTCACGGCGGTGGCGATGTACATGAAGTACTGGTTCGCCCACGTGCCGGAATGGGTGTGGATCGTGTCGTTTTCCAGCGTGCTGATCCTGCTCAACGCCATCAGCGTCAAGACTTTCGGCAACTTCGAATACTGGTTTTCGACGATCAAGATCAGCGCCATCGTCGGCTTCATCATCCTCGCGGTGTACGTGGTATTCGGCTCCGGCAACCCGCAATACGGGGTGCAGAACTACACGGCCCACGACGGGTTTTTCCCCCATGGCTTGAGCGGCATGTGGATCGCCGTGATCGTGTCGATCTTCAGCTACCTGAGCGTCGAGATGATTGCCGTGGCTGCCGGTGAGGCGGCGGACCCGGAGCAGGCCGTGAAGAAAGCCTTTCGCGCGACCATCGTGCGGCTGGTGGTGTTTTACCTGCTGACCCTGGCGCTGATGCTCGCCATCGTGCCATGGAACCAGGCCGGCCAGGCCCAGAGCCCGTTCGTCACGGTGATGCAGACCATCGGCATTCCCGGCGCCACCGGGGTAATGAATTTCGTGATCCTGATTGCGGCCTTGTCGGCGATGAACAGCCAGCTCTACATCACCACGCGCATGATGTTCAGCCTGTCCCGCGCCGGCTTTGCGCCCAGGTCCATGGGGGCGTTGAGCAAGAGCGGCATTCCGCTGAATGCCTTGCTGTTGTCCAGCTCGGGCATCGCCCTGGCGACGCTGTTGAACCTGGTGTACCCGGAAAGTTCGTTCACCCTGATGATGGCGATCTCGATGTTTGGCGCGATCTTCACCTGGTTCATGATCTTCCTCACGCACCTGTTCTTCCGGCGCTATCGCAAGCGTCATGGCGGCGCGAAGCTGTCGTTCCAGTTGCGCCTGTTTCCCTACAGCACGTTATTGGGGCTGATGCTGATGGGCGCAGTGATGATCACCACGTACTTCACCGAAGCGTTCAAGATGACCCTGGTGTTTGGCGTGCCGTTCCTGCTGATTCTGTCCGCGGTGTATTACGGGTTTTTCCGCAAGGGCAGGGCCAAGGCATCGAACAAGGCCTTGGCGTAACCCGGCAATTGTTCGAACGAACGCGCGCATAACAGCAACGTGCGGCAAGCCCACTCTTCCTGCAACGGTTGGGCGATGAAGCGGCGCGGCGCTGGCCAGCGCGCCAGCGCCGCCTGGGGCACGATGCCCAGGCCGGCGCCGCGGGCCACCATGCGAATCAACCCGTCAAAACCGTCGGCGCGGATGCGCGTCTGCACACGAAAGCCCGCGTGCAGTGCCTGTTCTTCCAGGTACACCGCGAGGGCGCTGGCGGCGGCCAGACCCACGTAGTCGTATTGCAGGCTGTCGACAAAGCTCACCGTGCCGCCCGCCAGGGGATGGTCGTGCGGCATGATCAGCGCCAGCGGGTCGTCGCGAAAGGGCAAAGTCTGCAAGCCATGGGTGTCCACGGCGTCGGAGATGATCCCCAGCTCCGCCGTGCCCTGGCGCAAGGCCTGGGTGATGCGCAGGCTGGGCAATTCCTGCAGGTCGATATCGAGGTTGGGGTGTTCGCGCAGAAAGTCCGCGAGCAGTTCCGGCAGGTATTCGCTGAGCGCAGTGGTGTTGCACAGCAGGCGCACCTGGCCTTTGACGCCCTTGGCATATTCCGCCAGGTCCTGTTGCAGGTGCTCGGCCTGTTGCAACAACAGGCGGGCGTGACGGGCCAGGGCCTTGCCTGCCGGTGTGGGGGTGACGCCGCGACGTCCACGCTGGAGAAACTCGATGCCCAACGACGCCTCCATCGCCCGGATGCGGGCACTGGCGGCGGCCAGGGATAAATGGCTGCGGGCCGCGCCGGCGGTGATGTTGCCGGTGTCGAGGGTGTGCAGGTAGAGGCGCAGGTCGATCAGGTCAAAGTGCATGGCTGATGGCTCGAGGGAGTAGACGGGCCTCAGGCTCACGCAAAACAAGAGGCTGCCTCAGTATATGGCGAATTTTAGAGCGCATCGAAAAGTCGCACACTCTGCCCATGAATACCTTCCTCGCGTTTTACCAGAACCTCGGCCCCGCCCTTACCTTGCTGGTGATCGGCACCTTCCTGCTGGCCGGTACGGTCAAGGGTATCATCGGCCTGGGCCTGCCCACTGTCGCCATGGGCATGCTCGGCCTGGCTATGTTACCGGCGCAGGCTGCGGCATTACTGATCATCCCTTCGACCGTCACCAACCTGTGGCAGTTGGCATTCGGCGGGCACCTGAGTGCGTTGCTCCGGCGGCTGTGGCCGATGTTGCTGCTGATTTTCCTCGGCACTGGGCTGGGCACGGTGTGGCTGGGGATGGACGGCGGGCAATGGGTGGTGCGCGCACTGGGCGCGGCGTTGCTGGCGTATGCACTGAGCGGACTGTTCCTGCCCACGTTCAAGGTCAAGGCCCGGACCGAGCGTTGGCTGGGCCCGGTGTGCGGGCTGATCACCGGCCTCATCACCTCGGCCACCGGTGTGTTTGTGATTCCTGCCGTACCGTACCTGCAGGCACTGGGTTTGAATCGCGATCAACTGGTGCAGGCGTTGGGGTTGTCGTTCACGGTATCGACCCTGGCCCTGGCCGCCGGTCTGGCCTGGCGCGGGACGTTGGGCGCTGGCGCAATCAATGCCTCGTTGCTGGCCTTGGTGCCGGCGCTGCTGGGCATGTGGCTGGGCCAGGTGGTGCGCCAGCGCATCAGTGCGGTGCTGTTCAAGCGGGTATTTTTTATCGGCATGGCACTGCTGGGCGGGCATTTGCTGATCGGCGGTTAACAATTAGTGATCCATTCGTGCCTTGTGGTCAAAGGTATTTTGCCCGGTGCCGGCTTATTCCGAAGGGCCGAGGTGGATAGGCTGCGTCCAGACATTTTCAACCTTCTGGATGCTTCCCATGAAAAAAGTACTCCTGCTCAACGGCGGTAAAAAGTTCGCCCACTCCGATGGCCGCTACAACACCACCCTGCATGACACCGCCTTGGCGGTATTGGACCGAGGCGGTATCGACGTCAAGGTCACCCATATCGACGAAGGCTACGACGTGGCTGAAGAGGTCGCCAAATTCCTCTGGGCAGACGTGATCATCTACCAGATGCCCGGCTGGTGGATGGGCGCGCCGTGGATCGTCAAGAAGTACATCGACGAAGTCTTCACCGAGGGCCACGGCAGCCTGTACGCCAGCGATGGCCGCACCCGTTCCGACGCCTCGCAGAAATACGGCAGCGGTGGCCTGGTCCAGGGCAAGCACTACATGCTGTCACTGACCTGGAATGCACCGCAGCAAGCCTTCGACGATCCGACCGATTTCTTCGAAGCCAAGGGCGTGGATGCGGTGTACTTCCCGTTCCACAAAGCCAACGAGTTCCTCGGCATGACCGGCCTGCCGACCTTCCTGTGCGTGGACGTGATGAAACGCCCGGCCATCGAGGTGGATGTGGCGCGCTACGAACAGCATCTGGCGCGGGTGTTCAACCTCTCGGTGTAAGCTGCGGTACACCGATAACGAGGACCGCCCGTGAAAGCCCGATCCGATGAGCTACAGATCTTCGTCAGCGTGATTGAGTGCGGCTCGATTTCCGCCGCCGCGGAGCAGGTCGGGCAGACGCCATCGGCGGTCAGTCGCACCCTGTCGCGCCTGGAAGCCAAGCTTGAGACCACGCTGATCAACCGCACCACGCGGCGCATGGACCTGACCGAGGAGGGCAAGTACTTCTTCGAGCAGGCCAAGCTCATCCTGGCGCAGATGGACGAGCTGGAAGAGCGCCTGTCGTCACGTCAGAAGAACCCCGCCGGGCGCCTGCGCATCAATGCCGCCGTGCCGTTCATGCTGCATGGGATCGTGCCCTACATCGCCGAATTCCGCCGTTTGTACCCGCAGATCCAGCTGGAGTTGAACAGCGATGACCTGATCATCGACCTGCTGGAACAGAGCACCGATATTGCGATTCGCATCGGTGCCCTGGCCGACTCAACCCTGCATGCGCGATCCCTGGGCTGTACGCCGCTGCATATCCTCGCCAGCCCTGATTACCTCAAACAGTACGGCACGCCGACGACGGTCGCCGAGTTGGCTGACCACACCCTGCTGGGCTTTACCCAGACCGAAACCCTCAACCACTGGCCGCTGCGTCATGTGGAGGGTGACCGCTGGCTGATCGAGCCCAGCGTGGCCGCGTCCAGTGGTGAAACCCTGCGCCAGTTGGCGTTGGAAGGGCAGGGCATTTGTTGCCTGTCGAACTTCATGACCGTCGAAGACATCAATGCCGGGCGCCTGGTGCCGGTGCTGGAGGCGTTCAACAGCGGGTATCGCCAACCGATCCACGCGGTGTTCTACCGCAACTCGCAATTGGCGCTGCGCATCCAGTGCTTCCTGGACTTTATCCAGGCCAAGCTGGCGCGGTATGCCTGCTGATTCGTGACCCTCACGCAAGAGTGAATTGGGCGGTGCGGGCTTATTCGTCAGGGATGAGTCCGTAACAATGGACCCATCACTTACCCCGTCAGGAGCACTCTCCATGCACGTATTCATTACCGGCGCAGCCGGTTTTATCGGCGGTTCCATCGCCACCGGCCTGGTCAAGGCCGGTCACACGGTCACCGGCCTGGTACGTAGCGCCGAGCAAGCGGCTGAAATGACCGCCCTGGGCATCAACCCGGTGATCGGCACCCTCGACGATGCTGCTGTGTTGACCGAGCAAGCGCACAAAGCCGATGCAGTGATCAATGCCGCGAGCAGCGACCATCGTGCTGCGGTGGAAACCCTGCTGGCCGCACTGAAAGGTTCGGACAAGCCATTCCTGCACACCAGCGGTTCGAGCATCGTGGGGGATGCGTCGGGCGGTAAGTCCAGCGATGTCATCTATTTCGAAGACAGCCTGCCGGAACCGACCGTCGACAAGGCTGCCCGCGTGGCCATCGACAACCTGATCCTGGCGGCCGCAAAAGACGGCGTGAACTCAGCGGTGATCTGCAACACGCTGATCTACGGCCACAGTCTCGGTGTGAAGCGCGACAGCGTGCAACTGCCGCGCTTGCTCAAGCAGGCACGCAAGAGCGGTGTGGTGCGCCATGTCGGCACCGGGCAGAACATCTGGTCCAACGTGCACATTGAAGACGTGGTGGCGCTGTACCTGCTGGCACTGACTCGCAACGTGCCGGGTACGTTCTACTTTGTGGAAAGCGGCGAGGCCTCGTTTATCGACATGACCACGGCGATTGCCCAAGCCCTGAACCTGGGCCGGCCGCAGGATTGGCCGTTGGCCGAGGCTGAGGCCGAGTGGGGCTATGAAATGGCCAACTATGGCCTGGGCTCCAACAGCCGCGTGCGCGGCAGGCATGCCCGCGAGTTGCTGGGCTGGGCGCCGAAGCGTACGTCCGTAGTCGAGTGGATTCGCCACGAGATGGTTTAACAGAGGTGGGACACGGAGGGTATGCAGCTTAAGCGGTCGCCATTGGGCGGCCGTTTGTGTTTATGGACTGAATGAACGTGTACATGGATTGCGTGAAAGGCTTCCAGCCTAGAGAATGCAAGGATTCTGTTATCAGGCTTATGCCCGCCTGCGGTTTTTGGCGATGAAAGACTTGGAGTCTCGAATGATAAAAACCATAGTGATTAAAGGCTTCAAGTCTATTCCAGAGTTGACGCTAGAGTTAGGACGAGTTAATTGCTTTATCGGCGCCAACGGTGTCGGTAAAAGTAATATCTTGGAGGCCATTGGTGTTTTGGGCGCAGCAGCAAACGGCGTAGTTGATTCGGAGTCTCTTCTGCGACGTGGCGTCAGACCTGGTTTGCCGAGACTTTACAAAACGTCGTTCACCGGCGGAAGAACGCCGCCAGAAATTCGATTGAGTGCCATAGGTGCTCAAAGTGAGGAATATCGAACTTCAATTTTGAACCCTATTGATAAGCCTGAGCCGGCTTGGGAGTTCAAGACAGAGTATCTACGAGATTCGAATACTGAGATTCTGACTGCCGGTGTCAGAAGTTTGAAAAATTTGAAACCTACTGCTGGATTGGCGGCACTTAAGTTGGTGGATCTTTCACCGGATAACCCGGCTGCCAAATTGATGCAGCAGTTGCAGGACTACGCGATTTATAGCCCGAATACACCCACCCTACGGGCAATGGTGGCTGACCCGCAAACGCGTTCACCGCTGGGGTTGTCGGGCGGGCGGCTGGCTGACGCATTTGCTGAACTCAAGAGTGCTTTGGACGCTGATCCGCAATTGATGGACTCCGTACTGGAGTTAATCGACTGGGTTGTCGATATTGACGCCGTATCAACGGCAAATTCTTTATTGTCACCCTCGGTATCCCGTACTGGCCAAAGCGTTCTAAAGCTTACTGATCGATATATGAAAAGTGGGCGCAACTCTCTCACGGCATACGACGCCAGTGAGGGCGCTTTGTACGTATTGTTCAGTGCAATTCTATGTTTATCTCCTGCCGCGCCGATGGTGCTTGCGATTGACAATCTGGACCAAGCCTTGAACCCGCGTCTTGCCATGCGGCTGACTGAAAAACTGTCTTATTGGTTGAAGAAAAACGATGCCCGCAGACAGCTACTTTTTACAACTCATAACCCTGCCGTACTTGATGGACTTGACCTTTCGGATGATGAAATTCGTTTATTTGCGGTTGATCGCAATAGTGAAGGCCATACCAGTGTTATTCGGATAGAGCCAACCGAAAAGCTACTGAAAATGAACAAAGAATATCCGCTGTCCCGGCTATGGATGATGGGGCACCTAGGGGCGCTGCCCAATGTCTGACTTGCGCATCGCGTTGATCGCCGAAGGAAAAACCGACCTGGTGGTGGTGGAGGCTGCTCTTAAGGCGATTTTATTAGAGCCGTTTGTTCTCAAACTGATACAACCAGAAGCATCTTCACGTGAACTGGGTGAGGGCTGGGGTGGTGTTGCCAAGTGGTGTCATCAAAGTGTCGAGCGCGGTGAGGGCGTATTGCATGATGATCCAACACTTTTTTTGTATGACTTTTACATCATTCATTTGGACGCTGATGTGGCTGGCATGACGTATGCGCATGCCAGGCTTGAAGAGCTTGCTCAGCAACACAGTTGGGGCGCGTTGCCGTGTCAGATGCCGTGTCCTGTTGCACAGGATTCGGTTACCGCTTTGCGTACCGTCCTGCTGTCCTGGCTAGGCAGTCCTGTTCCCACAAGCAAGACAGTGATTTGTATTCCCTCCAAGGCTATTGAGTCTTGGTTGGCGGCCGCCATCCTCCCGGCCACTGCAACTGCGCTTACAGATATCGAATGCAATTTTAATATGAAAACGGTATTGGCTCAGTTGCCCAAGGCGTCCCGGATCAACAAGCGAGCTGACTACATATTGAGAGCCCCTTTAGTCCAGAGTAGATGGAAGCGGGTATGTCAGCTTTGCACCCAGGCCGATGTCTTTGATCAGGATGTCAGAGCTGTGTAGTCTTCGTCGGCTGTTAAGATTCCCGCGATTTTCACACCCTTCAAAAAAGGCGATCAGTCAGGATCGCGTTTGTCATCATTGATGGCTGAAGTTTTTACTGACTTATACTTTTTGGTACCTCATGAACCTCACTCGTCTGCGCGCCGATGCCCTGGCCGGCCTCACCACGTCCTTTGCGCTGCTGCCCGAATGCATCGCCTTTGCCCTGGTGGCTCACCTCAACCCGCTGATGGGGCTGTACGGCGCCTTTATCATCTGCACCCTCACGGCGTTGTTCGGCGGCCGGCCCGGCATGGTGTCCGGGGCGGCAGGCTCGATGGCGGTGGTGATCGTCGCGCTGGTGGTGCAGCACGGCGTGGAATACCTGCTGGCTACGGTGCTGCTGGGCGGGCTGATCATGGTCGCGTTCGGCCTGTTGCGCCTGGGCAAGCTGGTGCGCATGGTGCCGCACCCGGTGATGCTGGGGTTCGTCAACGGCCTGGCGATCATCATTGCCCTGGCCCAGTTGGAACATTTCAAGAACGGTGAACGCTGGCTCAGCGGTACGCCGTTGTACGTGATGACGGGCCTGGTGCTGGTGACCATGGCCATCGTCTACCTGCTGCCGCGCATCACCCGTGCGGTGCCGCCGGCCCTGGTGGCGATCCTTGGCGTGGGCCTGGCCGTGTACCTGCTCGGCCTGCCGACCCGTACCCTCGGCGACATGGCCCACATCGCCGGCGGCCTGCCGATCTTCGCGCTGCCGCAGATCCCCTGGACCCTGGAAACCCTCGGCATCATCGCCCCCTATGCGTTCCTGATGGCCATGGTCGGCCTGCTGGAAACCCTGCTGACCCTGAACCTCACCGACGAAATCACCGAGACCCGTGGCTACCCCGACCGCGAAAGCGTGGCCCTGGGCGCGGCGAATATGCTCTCGGGCCTGTTCGGCGGGATGGGCGGTTGCGCGATGATCGGGCAAACCGTGATCAACCTCAGCTCTGGCGGGCGTGGACGTTTCTCCGGGGTGTTCGCCGGGGTGATGATCCTGCTGTTTATTTTGTTTCTGTCACCGCTGATCGAGCGGATCCCGCTGGCGGCGCTGGTGGGGGTGATGTTCGTGGTGTCCCAGCAGACCTTCGCCTGGGCGTCCCTGCGGGTGATCAACAAGGTGCCGCTCAATGATGTGCTGGTGATTATCGCGGTAACAGTGATCACGGTGTTCACCGACCTGGCCACCGCCGTGCTGTGCGGCATCGTGATCGCAGCACTGAACTTTGCCTGGCAACAGGCCCGTGAGCTGTACGCCGATGAGCATCTGGAAGCGGATGGCAGCAAGCTCTATCGCCTGCACGGTACGCTGTTCTTTGCCTCGACGACGCCGTTCCTGAACCAGTTCGACCCGGCCAACGACCCCGCCCAGGTGACGCTGGATTGTCGTCACCTGAGCTTTGTCGACTACTCGGCGATTGCCGCACTGATGACCCTGCGCGAGCGCTACAGCAAGGCCGGCAAGCATTTGCGCGTGCTGCATTTGTCCGAACGCTGCAAGAAGCTGCTCAAGCGTGCCAAGGTTCACCACGACTGATCACATACCCCTGTAGGAGCGAGCTTGCTCGCGAAAAACCAGAGAGCGCCGCGGGCATCCAGAAAGCCCGCGTTGTCGTTGGCGATCTTCGCGAGCAAGCTCGCTCCTACAGAGGGCGATGCAGCCTTGCATTACGGCCCGACCAGGTCTTCCAGTTCCTGGGCGCGGGTCTGGGTCATGTCCAGCACGCAGCCGGTGCCGTTGACCTGGTCGATGGTGCCGCCGGTAGCCGAGCCGACGAAGGCACAATTGGCGTCACGGTACTTGATCCACAGGCGCTGCAGGTCCTGCAGTTGCTGCCTGCGGTTGCCTTCCTGGGCGGCGAGGGCGGTTTTGTAGGCTTTGTTCAGGCGCGTGTCTTGCACCTTGGTTTCCTTGACGTTGCAGCTGACCATGTCGGCAGTGGTATTGGCGCCGTCCATGCATTTTTTCAGCGCCGGGTTGTCGGCAGCGGCGGCAGTGCCGCACACGGCGAGAAGCAGGGCGCCGGCGGCGAGTGTGGTGCGAATCATGCTCGATTTTCCTGGCATCGGTGGATGTGCATTCTATGACTCAAGCCTCTTCGTTGAGTTTCCAGCCTTCTCTGAACTTCATGTAAGAACACCCCCCGAATTTTCATGCGCGGCCCTTGGGCATACCCCAACGCGACAGCGCTTATCTGTGGGCGAAAGTTACTTTCATAAAATTTGAAAATGCTCCTCGGTAATGATTTATGAGTTTCACAACCAATTCGACGTGACCCTTTCCGAGGAGTACCGCATGGCCGCATCACCGGGCTTCGGGCTGTTGGCATACGCTGCCATCGCCATCATTGCTTTGATCGTGCTGATCGCACGTTACCGGCTCAACCCGTTTATCGTCATCACCCTGGTGTCCATCGGCCTGGCGCTGATGGCCGGGATGCCGGCGGACACCATCATGGGCTCCTACGAGGCGGGCGTCGGCAAAACCCTGGGGCATATCGCCCTGGTCGTGGCGCTGGGCACCATGCTCGGCAAGATGATGGCCGAGTCCGGTGGTGCCGAGCAGGTGGCGCGCACCCTGATCAACCGTTTCGGTGAACGTAATGCCCATTGGGCCATGGTGTGCATCGCCTTCCTGGTGGGGCTGCCGCTGTTTTTCGAAGTGGGCTTTGTGCTGCTGGTGCCAATCGCCTTTACCGTGGCGCGGCGCGTGGGGGTGTCGATCCTGATGGTCGGCCTGCCGATGGTCGCCGGCCTGTCGGTGGTGCATGCGCTGGTGCCGCCGCACCCGGCGGCGATGATGGCCGTGCTGGCGTATAACGCGTCGGTGGGGCAGACCGTGCTCTATGCGATCCTCATCGGTATCCCGACGGCGATCATCGCCGGCCCGGTGTACGCCAAATTCATCGTGCCGCGTATTCACCTGCCGGCGGAAAACCCGCTGGAACGCCAGTTCATCGAGCGCGAACCCCGTGAGCGTTTGCCGAGCTTTGCACTGACCATGGGCACCATCCTGTTGCCGGTGGTGCTGATGATGATCGGCGGTTGGGCCAACGTGATTTCCACCCCGGGTACGGGCTTCAACCAGTTCCTGCTGTTTATCGGCAACTCGGTGATCGCGCTGCTGGTGGCGACCCTGGTGAGTTTCTGGACCCTGGGCCTGGCGCAGGGCTTCAACCGCGAGTCGATCCTCAGGTTCACCAATGAATGCCTGGCGCCGACCGCGAGTATCACCTTGCTGGTGGGCGCAGGCGGTGGCCTGAACCGGATCCTCGTGGATGCAGGCGTCACTCATGAGATCCTCGGCCTAGCCCATGCCTTCCACTTGTCGCCGCTGGTGATGGGCTGGCTGTTCGCGGCGTTGATGCGGATTGCGACGGGCTCAGCCACGGTAGCCATGACTACGGCTTCGGGCGTGGTAGCCCCGGTCGCCCTGGGCCTGGGTTATCCACACCCGGAATTGCTGGTGTTGGCTACTGGCGCGGGTTCGGTGATCTTTTCCCACGTTAACGACGGCGGCTTCTGGCTGATCAAGGAATACTTCAATATGACGGTGATCCAGACCTTCAAGACCTGGACCGTATTGGAGACCCTGATCTCTGTGGTTGCCTTCGGTCTGACTTACGGTCTGTCCTGCATTTTGTAACCCGGAGCCTCCATGGACATCCTCTACCAGATCCGCGCCCGCCAGGATTCCTTCAGCGCCGGCGAAGGGCGTATCGCCAGGCTGATGCTGGAGGATGTGGGCTTTGCCGCCTCCGCCAGCCTGGAAGAGCTGTCCCAACGGGCCGAGGTCAGTACCGCGACCTTATCGCGGTTTGCCCGCAGTGTCGGTTGCCGGGACTTGCGCGATCTGCGCCTGCAACTGGCCCAGGCCAGCGGCGTCGGCAGCCGCTTCCTGGACCCGGCGGGGTTGCCTGAGCAGTCGGCGTTTCATCGGCAGATTCTTGGCGATATCGAGGCGACGCTGCGCCAGCATTTGTCGGGTTTCAACCAGGCCAGCTTTGTCGATGCGGTCAACCTGCTGGGCAAGGCGCGGATGATCCACGCGTTCGGCATGGGCGGGCCGTCGAGTTTGTGCAGCGATGAATTGCAGGTGCGCCTGGTTCGCCTGGGCTACCCCATTGCCGCCAGCCACGACCCGGTGATGATGCGTGTCACGGCGGCAACCCTGGGGCCGGAACACGCGCTGATCGTCTGCTCGCTCACCGGCCTCACCCCCGAGTTGCTTGATGTGGTGGCGCTGGCGCGCAACTACGACGCGCGCATCGTCGCCATCACCCTGGCCGACTCGCCCCTGGCGCAGTTGGCGGATGTGCTGCTGCCGCTGCAACCGGCCGAAACCAGTTTTATCTACAAACCCACGGCGGCGCGCTACGGCATGCTGCTGGCCATCGACCTGCTCGCCACCGAGCTGGCGCTGGCCCTGCCCGACGACAACCAGGAACGTTTGCGCCGGATCAAGCTGGCCCTCGACGATTATCGCGGCGGCCCTGACAGCCTGCCGCTTGGAGATTGATATGACGTACGACACGCTGATTCGCCAGGCGCTGATCATCGATGGCAGCAACACCGAAGGGTTTGTCGCCGATGTGGGGCTGCGTGACGGGCGCATCGAGACCATTGGCGACTTATCGACGGCGGTGGCCGCGCATGAAATCGATGCGACTGGCCGTGTGCTGGCGCCGGGCTTTATCGATGTCCACACCCATGACGACACGGTGCTCATCCGCCAGCCACAGATGCTGCCCAAGCTCAGCCAGGGCGTGACCACGGTGATTGTCGGCAACTGTGGCATCAGCGCCTCACCGGTGAGTTTGCGCAGCGATCCGCCGGACCCGATGAACTTGTTGGGCAGCGCTGCAGCGTTTGTTTATCCCCGTTTCAGCGACTATCGCAGCGCCGTTGAAAGCGCTCATCCAGCGGTCAACGTTGCGGCATTGATCGGTCACACGGCGCTGCGCAGTAACCACATGGACGACCTGCATCGCACTGCCACACCGGATGAAATCGCCGCCATGCGCGTGCAGTTGCACGAGAGTCTCGAGGCCGGCGCCCTCGGTTTATCCACAGGCCTGGCCTACGCCAGCGCGTTCAGTGCCGAGACCGATGAAGTGCTGCAACTGAGTGAAGAACTCACGTCCTTCGGTGCGGTGTACACCACCCATTTGCGCAGCGAATTCGAACCGGTGCTGGAGGCGATGGACGAGGCTTTTCTGATTGGCCGGCACGCACAGGTACCGGTGATCATTTCCCACCTCAAATGTGCGGGAGCGGGGAACTGGGGGCGTAGTCCGCAGCTGTTGGCAGCGTTGGAATCAGCGGCTAAAACCCATCCGGTGGGGTGTGATTGTTATCCCTATGCGGCCAGTTCCTCGACCCTGGACCTCAAGCAGGTGACCGACGCGTTTCGCATCACGATTACCTGGTCGACGCCGCACCCGGAAGTGGGTGGGCGCGACTTGCAGGACATTGCCGGCGAATGGGACGTCTCCCTGATGGACGCCGCCCGTCGTCTGCAGCCTGCGGGGGCGGTGTACTACGGGATGGATGAAGCGGATGTGCGACGCATCCTTGCGCATCCATTGTCGATGGTGGGGTCTGATGGGTTGCCCGAAGATCCGTTTCCACACCCACGCTTGTGGGGGGCGTTTCCACGGGTGCTGGGGCATTTCAGCCGGGATGTCGGGTTGTTCCCGTTGCATACCGCCGTGCACAAGATGACCGGCTTGTCGGCAGCGCGTTTTGGGTTATCCGAGCGTGGTGAAATTCGTGAAGGGCATTGGGCCGACCTGGTGTTGTTCGACCCGTTGCGGGTGCGGGATGTGGCGGATTTCAATGAGCCACAGCGGGCGGCGCAAGGCATTGACGGCGTGTGGGTCAACGGCGTGTTGAGCTACAGCGATGGTCGGGCGAACGGTCAGCGACCGGGGCGATTCCTGGCGCGCAGTGGGGATTTGCGTGGTGGGTTTTCGACTCTATAGTGGGCGCTTTCATACACGGAGCGATTGCCATGCACTTAGGAAAAGTCACCCCCATCCTGCGGATTTTCGATGAGGCCAAGGCCTTGGAGTTCTACGTCGACTTCCTGGGGTTCAAGGTCGATTGGCAGCATCGCTTTGAGGCGAATTATCCACTCTATCTGCAAGTGTCGCTGGGCGATTGTGTGCTGCACCTGTCCGAACATCATGGCGATGCTTCGCCGGGCGCGGCGGTGCGGATTCAGGCGCAAGGGGTGGACACGTACCAGCAGCAGTTGGCAGGCAAGGATTACCGTTACGCCAAGCCTGGGGTTGAGGAAACGCCTTGGGGATCGCGGGAGATGAGCATCAAGGATCCGTTTGGGAATCGGGTGGTGTTTGTTGAGGAAGGTGAGGGCTGAGAGGCAAATCGCAGACAATAAAAAACCGCCTTAGTAGGGCGGTTTTTTATTGCAATCCCGGTTAGTAGCTGGGGTTGCATATTCAGCGGAAGCTATGACCAGCGAGAAGAATACTACTGCCGATTGTCGCGCCCCGCAAGGACTGGCCAAGGCCGACGATTTTCACGCATTTCACTGAATGTTTAAAAAAAACGGTGGCAAGAATTGGCAATAAATTAGCGGAGCTCTGCGGAGGGTTTTCTCATCGCCCGTCACACCTTCGATGAAGATGTTGGTTAGTATCACCCCCGTTCCAAGTATGTCGTTTGTAGGTGGCTGGGTATGCGCGCGGAATTATGGACCGAACGCCACGGGCTAGTAATCCGTGCCGGATTTATGCGGGAGGAACCAAAGCCCGGCCGCCTCATCGGAAGCTATGACCAGCATCCTAAGGCCCACATGTTCCGGTAAGTGTGCTGGAGGTAAGGTCCAACTTACGGAGGGCTGAGTATGTCTAAGTTTGCACGACGTACATGGAACCTCGTAGTGAACTGCCTACGTGCTTATCACGTATGGAAGTTCCTGCGGGACAGCTTCGATGACCGCTAACGTCTGAGAAGTGGAGCCGCCTCGGTATATGCCGAGGCGGCTTTTTGGTTTCTTACACCCGGAAGTGACTGACCATCTGCTGCAACTGGCTACCCAAACGTGCCAGTTCCACGCTCGATTTTGCCGTCTCATCGCTCGCGGTGGCGGTCTGCTCGGACACGTCACGCACATTCACGATGCTGCGGCTGATCTCTTCGGCCACGGCGCTTTGTTGTTCGGCAGCGGCGGCGATCTGCTGGTTCATCGACTGGATGTTCGACACCGTGCGGGTAATGTTTTCCAGTGACACACCGGCCTTGCGCGTCAGTTCGACACTGCTGTCGGTGAGGCTGCGGCTGTTGTTCATCACGTTGGCGACTTGCTGGGTGCCGTTCTGCAAACCGGCGACCAGGCCTTCGATTTCCTCGGTGGATTTCTGCGTGCGCTGGGCCAGGCCGCGCACTTCGTCGGCGACCACGGCAAAGCCGCGACCGGCTTCACCGGCACGCGCCGCTTCGATCGCTGCGTTGAGGGCCAGCAAGTTGGTCTGTTCGGCCACAGCCTTGATCACGTCCATCACGCTGCCGATCTTGTTGCTCTCTTGTTGCAGGTGCGCCATGGCATCGGTGGAACGTTCCACTTCGGCGGCCAGGCGTTCGATCTGGGCGATGGCCTCGGCCACCACTTTATCGCCTGCGCGGGCCTGGCCGTCAGCGTCGGCGGCGGCCAGAGAAGCTTGCTCGGCGTTGCGTGCGACTTCCTGCACGGTGGCGGTCATTTCGTGCATTGCCGTGGCGACCTGATCGGTCTCGATCTTCTGGCTGTTCACACCGGCGCTGGTCTGCTCGGTGACGGCCGACAGTTCTTCGGCGGCGCTGGCGATCTGGGTCACGCCGTCGCGAATCCCGCTGATCAGTTCACGCAAGGTGGTGCCCATGCGCTGGATGCCTTGTTGCAGTACGCCCAGCTCATCGCGACGGGTGACCTGGATATTGTGGCTCAGGTCGCCGGAGGCGATGCGCTCAACCACGGCCAGGGTTTCCTGGATCGGGCGGGTGATCTGGCGGGTGATCACCCAGGCAGCAATGATGCCGACCAGCAGTGCAAGCAAGGTGCTGATCAATTGCAGGCTACGGGCTTGTGCACTTTCGGCGTCACGGCGGTTCAACTGGATGTCGTAGAGCTTGTCACTGATGGTGACGATGTCGGCACCCTGGGTGGTCATTTCAGCACGGGCGGCGACAATGTTGGCGTTGGCGGCCTTGTAGTTCTGCACGGCGCTGCGATAGGCGCCAAGGGCGGTTTCCAAAGAGGTCAGTGCGCTTTGCTGGCTGGCGCCGAAGGCGGCGCTGAGGTCTTTCAAGCCACTGATGGCTTTTTCGATTTGTGCGGCAGCGCGGGCTTCGGTATCCGGGTTGACGTTGCCGGTGTAGCCACGTACTTCATAGCGGGCCAACTGGAACTGCATCTTGGCGTCGGCCACGGCCTGGAACTGTGCAAGGTGCTCCGCGCTGTCGGGCATTTGCTTCACACTGGCTTCCAGCGCGTCGATTTGGGCGTTGGCGATATCGGCCTTGTCGCCCATCATTTGGCGAGAGGTATTACCGTTACGGTAAGCCTCACGCATTTTGTTCAGGGATTGCTGATAAGCCGTGATGATGGCTTTCTGCTCGTTGAGCAGCTTGACGTTTTCCGGGCTCTTGAAGCTGTCCAGGAGTTTCTGTTGCTGGGCAGCGAAGGTGTCCAGGCTGGTCTGCACGTTCTGCGCCACGGCTTCGTCGCCGTTAGCGAGCATGTATTGCAGGCGCACGATGCGCAGTTTGGTCAGCGACGCGTTGAGCTGGGTGATATCGCTCATCCAGTTACTACGGTCGATCAGGCTGCCGAGGCTGGTCCAGCCGGTGAAGGCCAGGATTGAGGTGAGGACCAGTACCAGGCCAAAGCCCAGGCCCAGTTTGAGGTTGACGCTGATGTTACCGAACCAGCTGTTCATCGAATGCTCCGCGAAGGTGATTTTTTGTCTGCTGGACGGTGTTGTTGTTTGAGCCAGCCAAGGTGTGTAGGCCTGTATCGGCGAAAGGGTTTGAATCTGAAGCGCTTTTATCGTGCGTGCGACGAAGCGTCGCGATCCCGGTGCCGCTCTGCCGTGCAGGGCTCATCACGAGCGGGTCTTGTGTGCTAGTCTGCTGGCCCTTTTAGTTCAGGGCGGCGCGCACATCACTGTTTCCAGTGCTGCCCTACAGCGGAGCCTCTTCATGTCCGAAGTTAATCTGTCCACCGACGAAACCCGCGTCAGCTACGGTATCGGCCGTCAGTTGGGCGACCAACTGCGCGACAACCCACCACCGGGTGTGAGCCTGGACGCGATCCTGGCTGGCCTGACCGATGCATTCGCCGGCAAACCAAGCCGTGTTGACCAGGAGCAAATGGCCGCCAGCTTCAAGGTCATCCGCGAAATCATGCAAGCCGAGGCTGCTGCCAAGGCTGAAGCCGCCGCAGGCGCTGGCCTGGCGTTCCTGGCTGAAAACGCCAAGCGTGATGGCATCACCACCCTGGCTTCCGGCCTGCAATTTGAAGTGCTGACCGCAGGTGACGGCGCCAAGCCGACCCGTGAAGACCAGGTTCGTACTCACTACCACGGCACCTTGATCGACGGCACGGTGTTCGACAGCTCCTACGAGCGTGGCCAGCCTGCAGAATTCCCGGTAGGCGGCGTGATCGCCGGCTGGACCGAAGCCCTGCAACTGATGAATGCCGGCAGCAAATGGCGCCTGTACGTGCCGAGCGAATTGGCTTACGGCGCTCAAGGCGTTGGCAGCATTCCGCCGCACAGCGTGCTGGTATTCGACGTCGAACTGCTCGACGTTCTGTAAGACCTGCTTTTGATTACCTGTAGGAGCGAGCTTGCTCGCGAAAAACGTCAACGATGACGCGGGCATCCTGGATGAGCGCGTTGTTTATGCGGTCTTCGCGAGCAAGCTCGCTCCTACAGTGTTTTGCTGGTTTCCTCATGGATGAAATTTGCCATTGAGCTCCGTCGCCGGGCGCAACGCTCGGGCATAGCAGAACAGAAACAGATTACGCACCACTTCCTTGAGCACTCCTGGTTCACTCGAACTCAGGCCGTTGACGTCCAGGTCACCCTGATCCTGCAATTCATTCAGCGCTTCTTCTTCCAGCACCGCACAGACTTCGCCGGTTTCCCGATGAAGGATGCGCAGGTAAGGGTGTGGGCGGTCGAGCCAGGCATCTATCAAATAAGTCATGGGTACATCTCCTTGATGGGTTTCAATGAGAATAATTCTTATTCGTAGAATAGCAAGTGCCTATTGGCAGTTCCCTGGTTTTTCTGTGTGGATATTGCGAGGGGTCAACAGGGAGGGCAAAACGCCATCCCGCGCGGGCGCGGGATGGATGCAGCAGGTTCAGACTTTGCGCACGAACTCGGACTTGAGTTTCATCGGGCCGATACCGTCGATCTTGCAATCGATATCGTGGTCGCCGTCGCACAGGCGGATGTTCTTGACCTTGGTGCCGACCTTCACGACCAGGGACGTGCCCTTGACCTTGAGGTCTTTGATCACGGTGATGGTGTCGCCGTCCTGCAGGACGTTGCCCACAGAGTCTTTCTTCACGGTTTCATCGCCGGCTGCTTCGGCCTCGCCATTGGCGGACCACTCATGGGCGCATTCCGGGCAGATCAGCTGGGCGCCGTCTTCATAGGTGTATTCGGAATTGCATTTCGGGCAGGGTGGCAACGTGCTCACTAAAGCTCCTTGAGATTCAGGGATGACTAAAAGTCGCACATTATATAGGGTTTTGTGATGTTGCAGGCTGTATGAAATCCAAATGTGGGAGGGGGCTTGCCCCGATGACGGTGTTCCAGCCGATATATCGACTGGCTGATCCACCGCGATCGGGAGCAAGCCCCCTCCCACATTGTAGGTATGGCTTAGTGAGTACGGGCGACCGCAAACTCACTCAGCTCAACCAGGGCATCCCGGTACTCGCTGGCCGGAAGGGCTTGCAGGCACTTGATCGCACGGGCCACGTAGTCACGCGCCAGTTGCGCGGTGTACTCCAGGGAGCCGGAAGCTTCCACGGCAGCACGGATGGCCTCCAGGTCTTCGATCCCGCCTTTCTGGATCGCCTTGCGCACGAGTGCCGCCTGTTCCGGCGTGCCTTCGCGCATGGTGTAGATCAGCGGCAAGGTCGGTTTGCCTTCGGCCAGGTCGTCGCCGACGTTCTTGCCCAGGGTCTCTGCATCGCCACGGTAGTCGAGCAGGTCGTCCACCAGCTGGAATGCCACGCCCAGATGGTCGCCAAAGGTACGCAGGGCTTCGGCCTGCTCGGCGGTCGCGCCACAGAGCGCGGCGGCACTGTGTGTGGAGGCTTCGAAGAGCATCGCGGTCTTGCCGCGAATCACTTCCATATAGGTTTCTTCGGTGGTGCTGGCGTCGCGAACCTTGGACAGCTGCAGCACTTCGCCTTCAGCGATGATGCGCGTGGCCTGGGAAAGAATCTTCATCACCGGCATCGAGCCCAGCTCGACCATCATTTCGAACGAGCGCGAGTACAGGAAGTCGCCCACCAGCACGCTCGGGGCATTGCCCCACATCGCATTGGCGGTCTCGCGGCCACGGCGCATGCCGGACATGTCGACCACGTCGTCATGCAGCAGGGTCGCGGTGTGCAGGAACTCGATGGTGGCGGCCAGCAGGCGCAGGTCATCGCCTTCGCGGCCCAGGGCCTTGCCACACAGCAGCACTAATAAAGGACGCAGGCGTTTACCGCCCGCCGACGTAATATAGTCGCCAATTTTGGAGACCAGCGGCACTTTAGACGTCAGCTGCTGCTTGATGATGCCGTCGACGGCGCTAAAATCGTCCGCGACCGCGCGGTAGAAAGCTTGGGGTTGCATCAGCGACAGTCGCTCCAGAAGGGTTGCGCGGCATGCTAGGACCCTGACCCCGTAGTGTCAAGGCGCGATAGACGGCCACTTGCAACACCCATTTACCTTGCGTACAATCGCGCACCCTGAACTTCCTGGGCAGCACCTGCCTTACGCAATTGCATTCGGGACGTCCATCCCATGCAGCCATGCCAGCCAATACCTCTTCTTATAAAGCGCTGGGTGAGCAGGATTATCGGAGAAATACCATGTCGTACGCAGTAATTGTTACTGGTGGCAAGCAATACAAGGTCGCCCCAGGTGAATACCTGAAGATCGAAAAACTGGAAATCGCTACCGGCGAATCCGTTACCTTTGATCGCGTTCTGTTGGTCGCCAATGGCGATGACGTGAACATCGGCGCTCCAGTTGTTGCTGGCGCTACCGTTGTGGCTGAAGTGATCTCCCAAGGTCGTCACGATAAAGTCCGCATCATCAAGTTCCGTCGTCGTAAGCACCACATGAAGCGTATGGGCCACCGCCAGTGGTACACCGAGATCAAAATCACCGGTATTCAGGCTTAATTTCAGCCTAATTCCTCACTAGGAGAATTGACTCATGGCACACAAAAAAGCTGGTGGTAGTACCCGTAACGGTCGCGACTCAGAAGCCAAACGCCTTGGCGTTAAGATGTATGGCGGCCAGAAAATCATTCCGGGCAACATCATCGTGCGTCAGCGCGGCACCCAATTCCACGCCGGTTACGGTGTTGGCATGGGTAAAGATCACACCCTCTTCGCGAAAATCGAAGGCGTGATCAAGTTTGAAGTAAAAGGCGCGTTCAACCGCCGTTACGTGAGCGTTGTCGCCGCTTAATTGCGCGATCGCTGGAAAAGCCCTGTCTTGCGACGGGGCTTTTTCGTTTGTGGAGTGAGTCTCTTGCAAAGCTGTTTGTAATGGGCTCAAGCAGCTGGATTTGCGGCTGTTGATTGAGGTCGCTGCGCTCATTTTTGCAAGAGTCTTATGTCTTGGTTTCTTAAGCTCGTCCATGCGGCGAGAGGCGTTTTGTTATGAAGTTCGTTGATGAAGTTTCCATCCGAGTAAAAGCAGGCGACGGCGGTAACGGTTGCATGAGTTTCCGTCGCGAAAAATTCATCGAAAACGGTGGCCCTAACGGCGGTGACGGCGGTGACGGCGGTTCCATCTACATGATGGCCGACGAAAACCTCAACACCCTGGTCGACTACCGTTACACCCGGCACTTCGATGCCGAGCGTGGCTCCAACGGCGGCAGCACCGACTGCACCGGTAAAAAAGGCGAAGACCTGGTACTGCGTGTACCGGTCGGCACCACGATCATCGACTCCGCGACCCAGGAAGTGATTGGCGACCTGACCAAGGCCGGCCAGAAACTGATGGTTGTACAGGGCGGCTGGCACGGTCTGGGTAACACCCGATTCAAGTCCAGTACCAACCGTGCACCGCGCCAGACCACGCCGGGCAAGCCGGGCGAGCAACGCGACCTGAAGCTGGAAATGAAAGTACTGGCTGACGTGGGCCTGCTGGGCCTGCCGAACGCCGGCAAAAGTACCTTCATCCGCTCGGTGTCGGCCGCCAAGCCGAAAGTCGCCGACTACCCGTTCACCACCCTGGTGCCAAACCTGGGCGTGGTCAGCGTCGACCGCTGGAAAAGCTTCGTGATCGCCGACATTCCCGGCCTGATCGAAGGGGCTTCCGACGGTGCTGGCCTGGGGATTCGCTTCCTCAAGCATTTGTCCCGCACCCGTTTGCTGCTGCACCTCGTCGACATGGCGCCATTGGATGACACCAGTGCACCGGACGCCGCCGAAGTGATCGTCAGCGAACTGACCAAGTTCAGCCCGGCCCTGGCCGAGCGTGATCGCTGGTTGGTGCTGAACAAGTGCGACCAGATCCTCGAGGAAGAGCACGAGGAGCGCGTCAAGGAAATCGTCGATCGCCTGGAATGGACAGGTCCGGTCTACGTGATCTCGGCGATCGCCAAAGAAGGCACCGAGCGCCTGACCCGCGACATCATGCGCTACCTGGAAGACCGTGCCGACCGTCTGGCGGCCGACCCGGTATTCAAGGCCGAACTCGCCGAACTCGATCAGCAGATCGAAGACGAGGCCCGTGCCCAGTTGCAGGCCCTGGACGACCAGCGTGCCTTGCGTCGCAGCGGCGTGAAGTCGGTCCATGATATCGGCGACGATGATTGGGACGAAGAAGACGTGGATGATGAAGACGGTCCGGAAATCATTTACGTGCGCGACTGATAGGTTGCGATAAACTCGAACGCCGCTCCCTGGAGCGGCGTTTTGGTATCCGGGTATAACGTTATGGCCAGCGCTGGGTCGCGCGGCCCTCTATCTAAGGTTGAAGATGATGCGGAGCAAAGTGACAGGTGCGCAGCGCTGGGTCGTAAAGATCGGAAGTGCGCTGCTGACGGCAGATGGCAAAGGCCTGGATCGTGCAGCCATGAGCGTCTGGGTCGAGCAGATGGTGGCCTTGCATGAGGCGGGTGTCGAGTTGGTGCTGGTGTCGTCCGGGGCGGTTGCCGCCGGGATGAGCCGCCTCGGCTGGACCGCGCGACCCAGCGCGATGCACGAACTGCAAGCCGCCGCCGCCATCGGCCAGATGGGCCTGGTGCAAGCCTGGGAATCCAGCTTTGCCGAGCATGGCCGCCACACGGCGCAGATCCTGCTGACCCACGATGACCTGTCCGACCGCAAGCGTTACCTCAACGCCCGCAGCACCTTGCGTGCGTTGGTGGAGCTTAAGGTCATCCCGGTGATCAACGAGAACGATACCGTGGTCACCGACGAGATCCGTTTCGGTGATAACGACACCCTGGCCGCGCTGGTGGCCAACCTGGTGGAGGCCGACCTGCTGGTGATCCTCACCGACCGCGACGGCATGTTCGACGCCGACCCGCGCCACAACCCCGATGCCCAACTGATCTACGAAGCGCGCGCCGATGACCCGGCGCTCGACGCCGTGGCCGGCAGCGTCGGCGGCGCCCTGGGGCGTGGCGGCATGCAGACCAAGTTGCGCGCAGCACGCCTGGCAGCACGTTCCGGGGCCCACACCATCATCGTCGGTGGGCGCCTGGAGCGTGTGCTGGATCGCCTCAAGGCGGGTGAGCGCATCGGTACGTTGCTGTCGCCCGAACGCGGCATGCTGGCGGCGCGCAAGCAATGGCTGGCCGGGCACCTGCAAACCCGCGGCACCCTGGTGCTCGACGATGGTGCGGTGTCGGCGTTGTCTCAGGGCCACAAGAGCCTGCTGCCGGTGGGCGTCAAGTTGGTGCAGGGCAGCTTCCGCCGTGGCGAGATGGTGGTGTGCGTGGCGCCCGACGGTCGTGAGATCGCCCGTGGCCTGGCCAACTACAGCGCCCTGGAAGCGCAGAAAATCATTGGACAATCGTCTGACGCGATTGTCGGACTCTTGGGTTACATGGCGGAACCGGAACTGGTTCACCGCGATAACCTGATCCTGGTCTAAACAAAGGGAATACACGATGCGCGTGATGAAGGGATTGCTCGGCCTGCTGCTGGCCCTGCCGCTGCTGGCTTCGGCCGAAGAAGTTGGCCAGGTGTCGACGGTGTTCAAGTTCGTCGGCCCCAACGACCGGATTGTGGTCGAAGCGTTCGATGACCCCAAGGTCGACGGTGTGACCTGCTATTTGTCACGCGCCAAGACCGGCGGCGTGAAAGGTGGCCTGGGCTTGGCCGAAGACCGTGCCGAAGCCTCGATCGCCTGCCGTCAGGTCGGCCCGATTCGCTTCAAGGGCGAGCTCAAGGACGGCGACGAAGTGTTCAAGGAGCGCACCTCGCTGGTGTTCAAGACCATGCAGGTGGTGCGTTTCCTCGACAAGAAGCGCAATACCCTGGTGTACCTGGTCTACAGTGACCGCTTGATCGAAGGCAGCCCGCAGAACGCGGTGACGGCGATTCCTATTCTGCCGTGGCCGACCGCTCAGTAATCCGCAGGCAAGTTTTGCAATCGGCGTCTATGATTGCAGGCTTGCGGGTTGTAATCTCGAAGCGCTGCTTTGCTAAGAACATGGGAAATCTGGAGTTCGTCATGAGTGCTTTCCACGACCTGAAACTCAAAGCTTTGGACGGACAAGAGCTGCCGCTGGCGCCCTTCAAGGGGCACGTTGTGCTGGTGGTCAACGTAGCCTCCAAGTGTGGCCTGACCCCGCAATACGCTGCGCTGGAAAACCTTTATCAGCAGTACAAGGACCAGGGATTTACCGTGCTTGGCCTGCCGTGCAACCAGTTTGCAGGCCAGGAACCGGGTACCGAGGAAGAAATCCGCGAGTTCTGTAGCCTGAACTACGGCGTGACCTTCCCCCTGGGCAGCAAGCTCGATGTGAACGGCCCTGAGCGTCACCAGCTGTACCGTTTGCTGGCGGGCGAGGGCGCCGAGTTTCCAGGGGATATCACCTGGAATTTCGAGAAATTCCTGCTGGGCAAGGATGGCCGGGTCCTCGCGCGTTTCTCGCCGCGCACCGCACCGGATGATCCAACGGTCGTGCAGGCTATCGAAAAAGCCCTGAATTGAGCACCTGTCGGTGCAGCTTCAAGTTGTAAGCTTGAAGCTGCAAGTAGAAGCACATGCGCGGCTCTTGCAGCTTTAAGCTTGCAGCTGGCCGCTGCTTTCATACCCCTTAATCACCCAAATCAATAGTGCTATTCGGCACGCTGCACTCCTCATATTATCCGCATCATAAACCTCGTCTTCCGCGGAGTGCTCCCATGCCTGTCCAAGCCTTGTTCAAACCGTTCCAGCTCGGTGCACTGCAGCTGTCGACCCGTGTGGTCATGGCGCCGATGACCCGTTCGTTTTCCCCAGGTGGCGTGCCTGATTCCAAGGTCATCGAGTACTACCGCCGCCGTGCCGCTGCCGGCGTGGGCCTGATCATTACCGAAGGCACCGTGGTTGGTCACCCAGCCTCCAATGGCTACCCGAATGTCCCGCATTTCTACGGCGAGGCGGCGCTGGCCGGCTGGAAGAAGGTCGTCGATGCCGTGCACGCCGAAGGTGGCAAGATTGTCCCGCAGCTCTGGCACGTGGGCAGTGTGCGCCGCATCGGTACCGAGCCTGACGCCAGTGTGCCGGCCTACGGCCCGATGGAAAAACTCAAGGATGGCAACGTGGTCGTCCACGGCATGACCACCCAGGACATCAAGGATGTCATTGCCGCGTTCGCCCAAGCCGCCAAGGATGCCCAGGGCATCGGCATGGACGGCGTGGAAATCCATGGCGCCCACGGCTATCTGGTCGACCAGTTCTTCTGGGAAGGCAGCAACCAGCGCACCGACGAATACGGCGGCAGCCTGGCCAACCGTTCGCGCTTTGCCATCGAGTTGATCCAGGCCACCCGCGCCGCCGTCGGCCCGGACTTCCCGATCATCTTGCGTTTCTCCCAGTGGAAGCAGCAGGACTACACCGCACGCCTGGTGCAAACCCCCGAGGCCTTGGGTGAATTCCTCAAGCCGTTGTCTGATGCCGGTGTGGATATTTTCCACTGCTCCACCCGTCGTTTCTGGGAGCCGGAGTTCGAAGGTTCCGACCTCAACCTCGCCGGCTGGACCCGCCAACTCACGGGCAAACCGACGATCACCGTGGGCAGTGTCGGCCTGGATGGCGAATTCCTGCAGTTCATGGTCAACACCGACAAGGTTGCCCAACCGGCCAGTCTGGAAAAGCTGCTGGAGCGCTTGAACAACGACGAGTTCGACCTGGTCGCTGTTGGCCGTGCGCTGCTGGTGGATCCGGATTGGGCCGTGAAGGTGCGTGAAGGTCGTGAAGGCGACATTCTGCCGTTCAGTCGCGAGGCGTTGACGACCCTGGTGTAGGGGGGAGCCCAGGCCTGCGTTCACTATCGACGGCTGAGCGTGAGGGTTTAGCTGTTTCAGGCGAAAGGCTGGGTATTGAATACCCGGCCTTCCGCTTGTGTTCAGGCCATCATTCGCCTCAATGCTTATTGCCTTGTCCTTGGTCCATATGGATTAAAGCTAGAAGTGCTGTCCGTCTGGTCGGAACGTGCCCATTGAGGTGGCCTGACGGAACATTGCTCCTGGTTTGGGCGCGTACCCCCAGGTAGTGGAAGGCGGTCAGTGGGCTGCGGGCGTTGCCAGTCGTTCTGCGCCGGCTGCCAGGCGTTTTGCGAGTGTGTGGACTGTGGGCGGTTGTCATGGTTGTGCGGTGGGCGTTGCCAGTCGTTCTGCGCCGGCCGCCAGGCGTTTTGCGGGCGTGTGGACTGCGGGCGGTTGTCATGGTTGTGCGATGGGCGTTGCCAGTCATTCTGCGCCGTTTGCCAGTTGTTTTGCGGGCGCGAAGGTTGCGGGCGGTTCCAGCCAGTGTTTGCGTGGTTCTGGTGGTTTTGACCGCTTCCGGATGGGGATGCCCATGCGGAGGGGTTGAATGGTTGGAATCTCAGCGCCATTGATCCATTTATCAGTGTCGACATAGTGCTCTCTATTAGTTTTTCAGCATGAATGACCTGCCTCGTTCGAGTGTGTTTCACAGGAACACACCCCCTCTTACGGCAGGTGTCATATCAGTGGTGATAATTCGTTCGACGTTCCGGCAATATCCTGTTGTGGCGTGCCGATTCAGGCAGTCCCAAGCAGGGATTCCTACCGTTGAAACCAATATTCAAGGGGTAGGCAGGCAGGACCGGGAATTGGCCTACGTCATTCGTAGAGGGTTCAACGAATGTCAGGCAGTGTTGGAGCTGCCAAATGTTCTGCGCACACATCGCGTAACTGGTTCTCGAACTGCTCGATAATCGCCGGCCAGCCCTGGCGGCTCGCATGTTGGCGTGCATTGAGGCGGGCCCTGCGCAAATGTTCGCTGTCTTCCAGCAACCATCTGGCCGCATCGCAAAACGCGTCCTCATCACCCGGCATGGCCAGCACACCGTTGTAACCATGGCGGATATGCTGGGTCGCCGCCGCCTGGTCGTACGCCACCACACCCAGCCCGGAGGCCATGGCCTCGAGCACCACATTGCCGAAGGTTTCGGTCAGGCTGGGGAACAGGAACACATCCCCGGATGCGTAATGCCGCGCCAGTTCTTCGCCGCGCTGGGTGCCACAGAACACCGCGTCGGGCAGGTCGCGCTCGAGCATCGGGCGTTGCGGGCCATCGCCGACGATGATCAGTTTCAGCCGACGCTGTGGATAAGTTGCCTGCAGCGCGTCAAAGCAGCGCTTGAGCAGCCCGAGGTTTTTCTCCTGGGCCAGGCGCCCCACGTGCAGTACGGCAATATCGTCGTTTTCCAGGCCCCAGCTTTCCCGTAGTGCGTTGTCACGCTTGGCCGGGTGGAATAATTGGCTGTCCACCCCGCGCGCCAGCATCCCCAGTCGCTCGAAATGCCGGCGCTCCAGTTCCAGGCGTTGGCTGGCGCTGGGCACCAGGGTCAAGGTCGAACGGTTATGAAACCAACGCAGGTAGTGCGTAACCATGCGGCTTAACAGGCTTAGGCCGTACTGGTTGGAGTACTGCTGGAAATTGGTGTGAAAACCGCTGACCACGCTGATTCCCAGGCGCCGCGCCGCCCGCAGCGCCGACAGCCCCAGCGGGCCCTCGGTGGCGATGTAGAGCACGTCGGGGCGCTGGCGTGTCCAGCGGCGCAGCAACTTGTGCATCGACGACTGGCCCCATTGCAGGCCTGGGTAACCCGGCAGCGGCCAGCCACGGCAGAGCAGCAAGCCATCATCGCTGGGCCGGCTTGCATCGGCGCCCTGGCGCGGGCGAACCAGTTCGACTTGATGGCCACGCGCGCGCAAACCTTCGCACAGGCGGCCAAGGGTATTGGCCACCCCGTTGATCTCTGGCGGGAAGGTTTCGGTGATGAGAGTGATGTGGAGCGAAGCTGTCGTCATGAACCACAGTGTCGCCGTGGGCCATGTCGCCATTGTGTCATGCAGATGATGGATTTATGACTTGGCCACTTTCGGCGTCGCCATGGCCTCGGCGCCCTGTTCACGCACCCAGAACAAGGTCGCCCCGGCCACTGCCGCCGGCATCATCAACAGGTTGACCACCGGCACCAGCAGCACCAGGTAGACGATGCCGCCGAAGCTCATGCTCTGCCAGCGCTTCTGGCGCAGCCAGGCGAGCATTTCGTTCCAGCCCAGCTTGTGGTTATCGGCCGGGTAGTCGATGTATTGGATCGCCATCATCCACACGCCGAACAGCAACCACAGTGGCGCGGCGATCAGGTTGACCACCGGAATGAACGACAGGATAAACAGGCCGATGGCCCGTGGCAGGAAGTAGCCCAGCTTGCGCATTTCCCGGGCCAGGGTACGCGGAACCATTTCAATCAGTTCGCCCCAGCTGAAGGCCGGGAAGTCATCGGTACCCCGTACCACCACTTCGACTTTCTCGGAAAGAAAGCCGTTGAACGGTGCCGCGATGATATTGGCGAGCATGGTGAAGGTGAAAAACACCATCAGCACCACCAGCACCACAAACAGCGGCCATAGCAGGTAATTCAGAAAGCTCAGCCAGCCGGGCAGGGTCGGCATCAAGTGGTCGACCCACAGGCTGAACTGATGGCCGGCAAAGTAGATCAAGCCGACGAACAGCATCAGGTTGATCGCCAGCGGCAGCAACACAAACAGGCGCAGGCCGGGGCTCAGCACCAGTTTGAGGCCTTCACGCAGGTATTGCGGGCCGGAAAGAACAGGGGCGGGCATGGAGAACTCCGAGCAGGATGACGAACGCGCCGACCTTACCGGCTTTGCCTTCAAGGCGAAAGCGTGGTCGGTGTGACGACATCAACGGTAACAAAGGCGTCGATTAATCGGCCTGACTGCATAGAGACCGCCTATGAGCTGGATTGTTATTCCGTATTTCCTTAATCTTGCCCCCCTCGATACGCTGCACCCATTATTTTTCAGGGCCTGCGAGTTAAAGCCTTCCCCAAGTGCTTCGTGGTCCCTTTTTTATTCCAGCCGTCTTGTAGTCCGGGCGGTCGATAGGAGTGAGTCATGTCTGATACCCGTCATTCGCGAGTGATTATTCTCGGTTCCGGCCCTGCCGGTTACAGCGCTGCCGTCTACGCTGCCCGGGCCAACCTCAAGCCGCTGCTGATCACCGGCATGCAGGCGGGCGGTCAGTTGACCACCACCACTGAAGTCGACAACTGGCCGGGCGATGTCCACGGCCTGACCGGTCCGGTGCTGATGGAACGTATGAAAGAACACGCCGAGCGCTTTGAAACCGAGATCGTGTTTGATCACATCAACAAGGTCGACTTCTCGAAAAAACCTTACAGCCTGACCGGCGACAGCGGCGTCTACACCTGCGACGCACTGATCATCGCCACTGGCGCCAGCGCTCGTTACCTGGGCTTGCCATCGGAAGAAGCGTTCATGGGCAAGGGCGTTTCCGCTTGCGCCACCTGTGACGGGTTCTTCTACCGCAACAAGCCGGTCGCCGTGGTCGGTGGCGGCAACACGGCCGTGGAAGAGGCGCTGTACCTGGCCAACATCGCCAGCACCGTGACCCTGGTTCACCGTCGCGAGACGTTCCGCGCCGAGAAGATCCTGATCGACAAGCTGCACGCCCGTGTCGCCGAAGGCAAGATCATCCTCAAGCTCAACGCCACCCTGGATGAAGTCCTGGGCGACAACATGGGTGTGACCGGTGCTCGCCTGAAAAACAACGACGGCAGCTTCGACGAGCTGAAAGTCGACGGCGTGTTCATCGCCATCGGCCACACCCCGAACACATCGTTGTTCGAAGGCGTGCTGGAAGCCAAAGACGGTTACCTGGTGGTGCAAGGCGGTCGTGAAGGCAACGCCACCGCGACCAACATCGAAGGCATCTTCGCTGCCGGCGACGTGGCCGACCACGTCTACCGCCAGGCCATCACCTCGGCCGGCGCCGGTTGCATGGCGGCCCTGGACGCCGAGCGTTACCTCGACGGTTTGAAGGACGCTGCGTTCTAAATTGTTGAAATAAAAAAACCGGCTGCGAGGCCGGTTTTTTTATGGGTGCAATTTAAATCTGGGAGGGACAAGCCCTCTCTCACATTTGCATCTGACTCAGGATTTGCGGGTCAGTGGCTGGGCGGCGAATTTCACACCTGCCAACCCATGGGCAATCAACGCGCGGATATTGCCATGGTCACTGCCCTCAGGCGTGGCCACCACCGAGCGGTAATGCTCGCCAAACGCCAGCAGCGCTTCCTGGTCGCTCAAGCCTTCCAGCAGCGCCAGGCCCAAGGTCTTGCACGAACCTTCGTTCTGCCCGGCAGCGTTTTCCACATCGCCGTTGGTGAAGGCCTGCGGCTGGTAATCGTAACCGGCAGCGACAAACGCCAGGGTGTCGGCAAAAACGTGTGCGCCGCTGTCGAGGCTGGCGCGCAGGGTGTTCAAATCAGTCATGGGTCTTTCCTTTGGCGAACGCCGCCTGTTGTTCGGCGCTGGCTTCTTGCTGGTATTGGGCTTTCCACTCGGCGTACGGCATGCCGTACACCACTTCACGGGCGTCATCGAGGCTCAGCTCGATCTGGCGCTCGTCGGCCTCGGCCTTGTACCACTTGGACAGGCAGTTACGGCAGAAACCGGCGAGGTTCATCAGGTCGATGTTCTGCACATCCTTGCGGCTGTCCAGATGCGCCACCAGCCGGCGGAAGGCGGCGGCTTCGAGTTCGAGGCGTTGTTGATCGTTCATAGGGCTCACTGACAATTCAGGGGTTAGCGGCTGGCCGCCAGGGTAATCGACACCGACTCGGCAAAGCGCAGCGCATGGGGCTTGTCCACTTCGACTTCGGCGTACAGCACCGATTCGTTGCTCATCACCAGGTCCAGCAGTTCCTGGGTCAGGCGCTCCAGCAAGGCAAAGCGGTTGCCTTCCACGTGGGCGATGATGGCCTTGGTGATGGTGCGGTAGTTCAGCGCGTGGTCGATGTCGTTGTCGCGCACGGCTTCCTGGGCGGCATACAGGATGGTCAGGTTGATCAGCACATCCTGCTTGTTGAGGATTTCGTCCTCATTGATACCGATGAAGGTGCGCAGGCACAGGTCCTTGACCCGGATGCGCGCCATGCCTGGTTGAAGTTGTGGCATTGCTACTTGCTCCGTCCAATCAGTTGCAGGAACTCCATGCGCGTGGTGTTCGACTCGCGGAACGCGCCGAGCATCACCGAGGTGTTCATGGTTGAATTCTGTTTTTCCACGCCGCGCATCATCATGCACATGTGCTTGGCTTCGATCACCACGGCCACACCGGCGGCCTGGGTCACGTCCTGGATGGCGTCGGCGATTTGCCGGGTGAGGTTTTCCTGGATCTGCAGGCGCCGGGCGAACATGTCGACGATACGCGCCAGCTTCGACAGGCCCAGCACCTTGCCGGTCGGAATATAGGCCACGTGGGCCTTGCCGATAAAGGGCAGCAGGTGATGCTCGCACAGCGAATACAGCTCGATGTCCTTGAGGATCACCATCTCGTCGTTGTCGGAGGCGAACAGTGCGCCATTGACGATTTCCTCGAGGTTCTGTTCATAGCCATGACACAGGTACTGCATGGCCTTGGCGGCACGCTTGGGGGTGTCGAGCAAGCCTTCGCGTTCCGGGTCTTCGCCCAGGCCCTTGAGGATCTCGCGGTAATGGTGGGGCAGAGATAAGGTCATACAACATCCTCACAAACGGCTTACTTGATATGCCGCCCGCCGTTGACGGTCAGGGTGGTACCGGTGACATAGGGGTTGTCCAGCAGGTAACGCACACTCTGGTAGATCACCTCGGGACCAGGCTCGATGCCCAGGGCCGACTTGGCCAGCACCTTGGTGCGATAGGCCGCGTCGTCGCCTTCGTTGAACATCACCATCGCCGGGGCGATGCCGTTGACCTTGATCAGCGGCGCAAACTGCGTGGCGAACGACAGCGTGAGGCTCTCGAGCCCGGCCTTGGTGGCGCAGTAGGCGATGTGCTGGCGGCTGCCCTTGCGCACCACGTCATCGCTGATATGCACGATGTCGGCAGGTGTCGAGCGTTGCAGCAAGGGTGAACAATGCAGGTTGATCAGGTACGGCGCAAGCATGTGCACGCTGAACATGTCGGTAAAGGCACGGCTTTCGTCGCCCGGCGCCTCTGCGACCCAGGCCGAAGCGTTGTGGATGATCGCACGCAGGCTTTGGGTTTGGCTGTTCAGTTCAGCGATAAACGCGAGAATTCCGGCTTCGGTGGAGAAGTCGGCAAACACGCCGACTGCGCCACGCTCACGCAGGGCCTGCACGCCGGGGCGTTCGCTGCGGTAGCTGAAAATCACCGGCTGGCCTTCGTCCAGCAGGCGCTCGGCGCAATGCAGGCCGACACGCTGGCCGGCGCCGGTGATCAGGATCGGGGCGTTCGTTGCAGTCATGGGAGGCTCGCGTCGCTGGCAGGCGCAAATCATACCAGCGACGGGCCGCCCCTGTACTCACGCCGCCGCTTCGGAGGCCTTGCGCGGGGCTGGCGCTGGGTGCAGCCAGTTCGCCAGCAGGTGGGTCGACAGCGGAATGAACCAGTACACCATCAAGGGCGTGAGTGCCATTGTGCTGACCAGCACACGTGGCCCCAGCTCGAGTTCACTGAGCAGCGGCCCCAGGACGAAGTTGAACAGCAGCGACACCGGGAAAAACGCCAGCCAGATCGCCACCGCCTGCTTCCAGCGTGGCGGACGCGCACCCGCTGCGCCAAACCAGCCATCGATGCCCCGTACACGGTGCTCGGACGGGTCGGCGAACAAATCGCTGCCACGGCTCAACCACGCACTGCGTGAGGCGGAAAACTCCCAGGCGTGCAGGGTCTTCTCATCGGCGAAGCGGAAAATGATCTGGAATTCATCGTCATTGGGCGGTGGGGCCAGCACGCCGGAGCCCAGGTAACCGGGGAAGTCGGTGGCCAATTGCTCGCCTTCGCGCAGCCAGGCCATCAGTTCTTTATAGCGCCCTTTGGCCACGCGGCGCGCAACCATCAAGGTGACGGGAGAGGTAGACATTGTGTATCTCCAAATGTACGGGTGCACTGGACCGTGTAGGTGGCGCACAGACGAAGCTGCGGGGTGTTGCAGCGACGTGTAAAAAGCAGGCAAGGATTATTCCTGTTTTACCCGAATACACCAGCGACATTGGTCCGAAAAGCGGGAAACTTGAAAAAGACAGGTGTAAAGGGGTTAAATGAGCGCCCAGTTAACGTTGGTTTTTTGGTCAAAAATGCCCGTGATTACTGCTCCGCTTGAAAGTGTTTCGCATCTGGATTCCACTGATTCCGATGAGCTGTTTCCGATCCGTGAAGTCTCGAGATTGACAGGCGTCAACCCGGTCACCCTGCGTGCCTGGGAGCGCCGTTATGGGCTGATACAGCCCACGCGCACCGAAAGTGGGCATCGCCTCTATTCCAAGGCCGATATACAGACAGTCCATCGTATTCTCGATTGGATCGAGCGCGGCGTCGCCGTGAGCAAAGTGGGCAAGATCCTCGCTCGCGACGATCAGCAGGCCGAAGCCGTTCGTGCGCAGCGCGATGCGGTCGAGGAAAGCGAATGGCCGCAGTGGCAGGCGCGGTTGATGCAGGCCGTCAGCGACTTCGACGACCGTCAGCTGGAACGTGTGTATGGGCAGGTCCTGGCGACCTACCCACTCGACATGGTGTTCCAGGACATTCTGATGCCCCTGTGGAATGAGCTGTTGCGTCATCAGGGGCGTTTTGGCCAGGCCAGCGAGTGGCTGTTCTTCGACAACTTCCTGCGAGTACGTGCCTTGGAGCGCCTGCAACTGGCGTGTGCTTCACCCGTGCCGCGGGTATTGCTGGCGGCCATGGCGGGTGAGTGCCGCAAGTTGGAGTTGCTGGTGGCGGCGCTCCTGATGAGCCGGGATGACCTGGCCGTGAAAGTGCTGGGCATGGGACAGCCGTTTGACGAGTTGACGCTGGTCTGCGAGAAGACTCACCCACAGGCGCTGATCCTCTTCTCCAATTACTCGCATAACCATGATCTTGCGGGGCGCTTGAACCGCTTGGCGTTGACCCTGGATTGCCCGCTGCTGCTTGCAGGTGCGGCGTCGGATCTTGCCGAGGACGGCCTGGCCGGCACGTCCCTCGGCTGCCTGGGCAATGAAGGTCGCTTGATGCGGCGGCGCTTGCAACAGTTTCTCAGCGGCGGGCTGGATACCTGATTTCAGGCATGCATGTGCGGGTGGACCAGGCGGTGCTGGTGCAGGATGAACTGACGCAGACGCTCGGTTTCATCCACGTCGCTTTGGCTCAAGCGGTAGGCAAACAAACCCCGCGCCGTTTCCCGCTCGAATGCGCCGCGCAGCGCGATGCGTTCGTAGCCCGACGGGCTGAACCACAGGGAAAAGGTTTTTGGCGGCTTGATCCGGCCGCGAATCTCTACCAGCACACCCTTGAATGACACTTCATGCACCCGCAGGGCGCCAGCAGCGCCACGGATGTTCTCCAGCGCCACCGGCGTTTCAAGCGCCAGGCGCCACGGGCGTATCATTGGCCCGTCTTCGAAAATACTCGGCACGCCCAAACGCAGATGCACCGCATTGAACTCATCCTCTACCAGATGCAGGGGGAAGGTCAGTTGCTGGTTGTCGAACTGCGCCTGGATGGTGAGGTGGTCGTGGGCGGCCAGGCGGGTGAGCAAGTCGCGAATCTGTGCACCGCCGTTGACGGTCAGGCTCGACGAAGCATCCCGCAGGTTGAGTTGCGGGTTGTGCTGCATGCTCTGAATGAAATCCAGCTCATCCTGGGTCAGAAGCGCATTGCGTTGCATCGTGCTTGCTCAATGGAGGGGTGTTAAAGTGCCATTATCCGCTGTTATGGCCGCAGTTTCTAAATTTTGTTTAATCCGCTTGTCGCTTTGAGCGCTGCCAGCTCGGCCTTGACCTCGGCCAGTTCACTTTCCAGCTGCGCGACACGCTGCTGGGCCTTGACCTGGCGCGTGACGTCCTTTTGTACACCGACGAAATACGTCTGCTTGTCCGCTGCGTTGTAAACCGTTGAAAGGGACAGTTCGTTCCAGAAGTGGCTGCCGTCCTTGCGGTAATTACGCAGGGTTTCCCGGCAGGCACCGCCGTTCTCCAACGCGTCACGGATGGCCATCAGGGCCGGCTGGTCGCGGTCGCCGGATTGCAGGAAGCGGCAATCCTGGTAGAGGATTTCGTCGAGGGTGTAGCCCGTCAGCCGTTCGAATGCAGGGTTCACGTAGATCAGCGGCTTGTCCTTGCCTTCTCTTTCAGCGACGACGATGCCGTCGTTGGAAGCGTTGATCACCATTTGCATCAGCTTGGCGTTAATCATTGAGCGGTCCATGGCTTGTGATTGGAGTGGGCAGTTTAAGACATGCCTTGAATCTTGCACGGCGGGCGCCGAAATATTTGCGCCAGCTGCTAATATCCCAGGCTTTCGCTCAACTACAGGATCAGATTGATGAAAGTCGCCATCCTTTCCGGCTCGGTGTACGGCACGGCTGAAGAAGTCGCGCGCCACGCCGCCGACCTCCTCAACAAGGCCGGCTTTGAGGCCTGGCACAATCCCCGTGCGACCTTGGCGGATGTAATAGCCTTCAGTCCGCAAGCCTTTCTGGCGGTGACCTCCACCACCGGCATGGGCGAATTGCCCGACAACCTGCAACCCCTGTATTCAACCATTCGCGACCAACTGCCCGCCGCTTGGCGCGGCCTGCCCGGCGCAGTGATCGGCCTGGGCGATGCCAGCTACGGCGACACCTTCTGTGGCGGTGGCGAGCAAATGCGCGAGCTGTTCGGCGAGTTGGGTGTGCGTGAAGTGCTGCCGATGCTGCGCCTGGACGCCAGCGAAAGCGTCACCCCGGAAGCCGACGCCGAGCCATGGCTGGCCGAGCTGGTCACTGCACTGCGCGCTTGACCGGAAACTCGCGTAACAACGCCAGCCAGGCCTGGGCGGCTTTCGACAGGTAGGCGCCCTCACGCCAGATAAAGGCAATGTCCCAGCGCAGGTAGTCGGGCGCCTTCAACGTCAGGCGCACCACCCCAGGTCGCACGAGCCCACGGGCGACCACGCTGGGCAGCAGCACCACGCCTTGGCCGGCGGCCACCAAGGCTGCGAGGAAGTCCGCCTGGCCGCTGCGGCCGATTTCCTTCGGGGTAAAACCCAACTGCTGACACGCCTGCATCAGGCGGTCGTTAAGCACAAAGCTGCGCTGGTACATCAGGAACGGCGTGTCCGCCAATTCCTCAAGGCGCACCTGGGCGTTGTCCGCCAGGGGATGGTCAATCGGCAGCAGTGCGTCCAGGGGTTCATCGCAAAAGGCTTGCCAGGCAAACGCCGGGTCATTGGGTTTCAAGCTGCCGCCCACTTCCAGCTCACCGCTCAGGATGGCCTGTTCGATATTGCGGCTGCCACCCTCCAGCAACTGGATGATGACGTTCGGGTAGCGCCGGCGGTACTCGGCAAACAACCCGGCGAACAGCGTGTCACCCGCCAGCAGCGGCAGGCCCAGGCGCAACTCGCCGCGGGTGAGCTGCTGCATATCGTCCAGCTCGCTCAGCAGTTCGGCTTGCAGGCGCAACATGGCTTCGGCGCGTTGCAGCACGACCTGGCCGGCGGCGGTCAGGCGGATCTGCGAGCCGATACGATCGAGCAGCGGCGTGCCCAGGCTTTGCTCCAATTGCGCGACTTGCTTGCTGACGGCGGACTGGCTGATATGCAGGGTTTTCCCTGCCTGGGTAAAGCCCCCTCGGTGGATCACTTCGACAAAGCTGCGCAGCTGTTTGAATTCCATCGGCCTGATTCCAGTTTGGAATGGTTGGCAGTCTAACAATTCGCTGTGGGGATGGAAGGCCGCGTTCTAAAATGGGCGCCTGCGAGGACCCAAAGCCCATGAAACGTTTTTCCTTCAAACACCTTGGCCGTTTACTGACTGAATTGGTTGTGCTGCTCGCGATTTATCTGCTGGGCACCCAGTTGGCGACCTGGCTGGCCTGGCCCATTCCCGGTGGCGTGGTGGGCTTGGGCCTGTTGCTGGCAACGTTCGCCAGCGGCCTGGTCAAGCCGGCGGCACTGCAATTGGGCGCCGGGGTGTTGATGGCCGAGATGCTGCTGTTCTTCATCCCGGCCCTGATGAGCCTGCTCGATTACGGCGGCCTGCTGCGCAACGATGGCTGGCGCATCCTGTTGGTGATCGGCTTGAGCACGCTGGCGGTGATGCTGGTCACGGCATTTACGGTGGAAGCCGTGTGCCGCTGGAGGTTGCGCCATGAAGCTTGAACTGATGCCGGTGTTCTGGCTCGCCTTGACCCTGGGCGCCTACGTATTCAGCCGCTGGCTCTACCGGCGTACCGGGCGCTACCTGCTGTCGCCGCTGATCCTGGTGCCGGCATTGTTGTTGGCGGTGGCCGTGCCGATGCACACCGCCTATGCCGAATACGCCACCGACACCCACTGGCTGATGTTGGTGCTGGGCCCGGTGACCGTGGCGTTTGCCGTGCCGATCTGGCAGCAGCGCCGCTTGCTGGCGCGGCACTGGCCGGCGTTGCTGCTGGGTATGGTGGCGGGCAGTGTGGCGTCGATCGCGACTTCGTTCGGCCTGGCGAAGGCACTGGCGCTGGACGGTGCGGTGACGCTGTCGCTGGTGCCGCGCTCGATCACCACACCGTTCGCCATGCCGGTGTCTTCCGACCTGGGCGGCGTGCCGGAGCTGACGGCGGTGTTCGTGATGTTCACCGGTGTGTTCGGCGCCATGCTCGGTGGTGTATTACTCAAATGGCTGCCGCTGCGGACACCCCTGGCACGTGGCGCGTTGTTTGGCGTGGGAGCCCACGGTGCGGGTGTCAGCCGCGCCCATGAAGTGGGCGGCGAAGAGGGCTCGGTCGCCGGCCTGGTGATGGTGTTGACGGGGTTGCTCAACCTGTTTGCCGTGCCTTTTCTGGCGGCACTTCTCTGACGCGCTTTAAACAAACCTCAACTATTCTCTGAACTGACCCGCTCGGTCATCAAGCTGGCTGCCAAGGCAACTCCGGCGGCCATGAGGTCTGACTAGACTGGCCCATCACACAAAAAAACAACAATAAGACAGTGCGCCAAGGAGGTCATCGCCGTGAGCCTAGCCCCCGTTCTATCGCCGCAGAATGTCAAAGACCAGGTCAGCGCTGCCGAATGGCAGACCCGCGTCGACCTGGCAGCCTGCTATCGCCTGGTGGCGCTGCATGGCTGGGATGACCTGATCTTCACCCATATCTCGGCCAAGGTGCCGGGCACCGATGATTTCCTGATCAACCCGTATGGGCTGATGTTCCACGAGATCACCGCGTCCAGCCTGGTCAAGGTCGATCAGGCCGGCAACAAACTGATGGACAGCCCCTACGACATCAATCCGGCGGGCTACACCATTCACAGTGCCATCCATGAAGTTCGCCATGATGTGACGTGCGTGCTGCACACCCACACGGCCGCGGGGGTGGCCGTCGCTGCGCAGAAGCAGGGCGTGTTGCCCATCAGCCAGCAATCGCTATTCGTGCTGTCGAGCCTGGCCTATCACGCCTACGAAGGCGTGGCCTTGAACCATGAAGAAAAAGCCCGCTTGCAGGCCGACCTCGGGGATAGCAATTTCCTGATGCTGCACAACCATGGCCTGCTGACCTGCGGCAGTACCATTGCCGACACCTTTCTGATGATGTTCACCTTCCAGCGTGCCTGCGATATTCAGGTGCTGGCGCAGAGCGGCGGCGCCGAATTGATCGCCATCGGGCCGCAGATTCTTGCCGGTGCCAAGGCGATGGTGGCGGCTGTCACAAAGAGCGCCCAAGGCATGGGCGGCGCGCTGGCCTGGCCGGCCTTGCTGCGCAAATTGGACCTGCAAGACCCGGGGTATAACCGCTGATGCCACTCGCCGAAATCCCGCTCAGAGTCTGGCGCAAGCGTGGCCAGGATTTCGTCTTTCGCGGCCGTACCCTTCGCTATTGGGTGGCCGGGCAGGGCGAACCGCTGCTGCTGATCCATGGCTTCCCCACGGCCAGCTGGGACTGGCATTACCTGTGGCAGCCCCTGGCCCAGCGGCACTTGGTGATCGCCTGCGACATGCTCGGCTTCGGTGACTCGGCCAAGCCGCTGGACCACGATTACTGCCTGCTGGAACAGGCGGACTTGCAACAGGCCCTGCTCGAACACTTGCGAGTGGAACAGCCGGTGCATGTGTTGGCCCACGACTACGGTGACAGCGTCGCCCAGGAACTCCTGGCCCGGCACTACGAAGGCCGGTTTGAGATGGCCAGCTGTGTGTTCCTCAATGGCGGGTTGTTCCCCGAAACCCATCGCCTGGCGCTGGTGCAAAAACTCTTGCTCAGCCCCCTGGGCTGGATGATCGGCCGCGCCTTCGGGCGCAATGCCCTGGCGGACAGCTTCAGCCAGATATTCGGCCCCGACACCCGCCCCAGTGAAAGTGCCCTGGATGATTTCTGGAGCCTGATCAACGTCAACGACGGCACGCGCATCCTGCACAAACTGATCGCCTACGTCCCCCAGCGCCGTCGCCTGCGTGATCGCTGGGTCGCCGCCATGCAGCGCGGCGAAGTGCCGTTGCGGGTGATCGACGGCGAAGTGGACCCGATCTCCGGCGCGCATATGGTCGAGCGTTACCAGCAACTGGTGCCCGACGCCGACACGGTGTTGCTGGCCAATATCGGCCACTACCCGCAGATCGAGGCGCCGGTGCAGGTGCTCAGGCACTACCAGGCCTTTCGTGATCGGCTCCGGCAGCCGGCCTCGCAAGTGGCCTATTCCTGATCCCGAATCCTTTTCTGTAGGAGCGAGCTTGCTCGCGAAAATCGTCAACGATAACGCGGGAGTCCTGACACCACGCGGCGCTCTGGGATTTTTCGCGAGCAAGCTCGCTCCTACTGAGAGACGAGTCATCATCCCCCAGCCTTATCGAGCACCATTCAGCCTCCGCCGTATTTATTGTGACCGCAGGCGCGTTGCCGGACACTCGAACCATTCCCATTGTCGCCAGCGGAGTTCGGTATGAGTGAGTCAGTGCAGTTCCAGGATAAGGTCGTGATCGTCACCGGTGCCGGCGGCGGATTGGGCCGGGCCCATGCGCTGCTGTTCGCCAGGCACGGGGCCAAGGTCCTGGTCAACGACCTCGGCGGCTCTACCCAGGGCGAGGGCGCCAATGCGTCCGCCGCCGACCGAGTGGTGGCCGAGATTCGTGCTGCGGGCGGTGTCGCCGAGGCCAACCATGACTCTGTCACCGACGGTGACAAGATCGTCCAGAACGCCCTCGACGTCTTCGGCCGCATCGACGTTGTGGTCAACAACGCCGGCATCCTACGCGACAAAACCTTCCACAAAATGGACGACGCCGACTGGGACCTGGTTTACCGGGTGCATGTCGAAGGTGCCTACAAAGTCACCCGCGCCGCCTGGCCCCACCTGCGTGAGCAAGGCTACGGCCGGGTGATCTTCACCGCGTCCACCTCGGGCATCTACGGCAACTTCGGCCAGTCCAACTACGGCATGGCCAAGCTCGGGCTGTACGGCCTGACCCGCACCCTGGCCCTGGAAGGGCGCAAGAACAACATCCTGGTCAATGCGATTGCCCCTACCGGCGGTACGCGCATGACCGAAGGCCTGATCCCGCCGCAAGTATTTGAGCGCCTCAAGCCGGAACTGGTCAGCCCGCTGGTGGTGTACCTGGGCAGCGAAGCGTGCCAGGAAACGTCCGGGCTGTTCGAGGTCGGTGGCGGCTGGATCGGCAAGACCCGCTGGGAGCGCAGCCTGGGCGTGGGCTTCGACCCTGAAGCCGGGTTCTCCCCCGATGATGTGGCGGCGCATTGGGCGCAGATCTGCGACTTTGAAGGCGCAGCCCACCCCAACGACAACATCGAAGCGTTGAAGGAGATGATGGCGAACTTGCAGAAGTACAGCCTGTGATCGTTGCTTGAAAAAGCTTGAATCCCACGGGGCGCTGATGGCGCCCCGTTTTATTTCAGGCAAAAAAAAGCCGCTGCAAACGCAGCGGCTGAAGTCAGACGTTGGATCAAGGAGCGACAAATCAACGTCATTGAACACGGGTAACAGATTGAAAAAAGGCATCAATCCATTCGAGTCTGGCTGTTCTTCCCGATGGGGAAACGGGCTGTTTGCCCTGAAAGCGAGGCAAGAATAGTCGGTTGTTACAAAATGAGTAATCCCGATTCATGACAAGGACTGTTACTGAAAGCGCAACAGTTTGAGGGCGAGCCATCCATTCCCCTGATAACCCGCCATCCACCCAATCCATGGGCCCGCCCACACCCCGGCCAGAGCGGCTTGTCATCCTTTCGAGCGATAGAGCGAATCCCTCCTTGGTGCGCTTATCGCTCCTGATGCGCGGCAGTAGGGTGAGGCCTTCTGTCACTCACCGGGGAAGACGCATGACAAAAACAACAATGCGCGCCATCTTCACGCCACAGGCGCTGGCCGCTGCGGTTGCGTTGGGTTGCTGTGCCCAGGCACAGGCTGTTTCCTTCAACATTGGCGAGATCGAAGGGCAATTCGACTCCTCGCTGTCGGTCGGCTCGAGCTGGGGCATGCGCGATGCCGATAAAAAGCTCGTGGGCACCGTCAATGGCGGCACGGGCCAGGCTTCCACGGGGGATGACGGGCGTCTCAACTTCAAGAAGGGCGAGACCTTCTCCAAGATCTTCAAAGGCCTGCATGACCTGGAGCTGAAATACGGCGATACCGGTGTGTTCGTGCGCGGCAAATACTGGTACGACTTCGAACTCAAGGACGAAGACCGCGAGTTCAAGCAGATCAGCGACCACAACCGCAAGGAAGGCGCCAAGTCCAGCGGCGCGCAGATCCTCGATGCGTTCGTCTACCACAACTACTCCCTGGGCGACCTGCCGGGCACCGTGCGTGCCGGCAAGCAGGTGGTCAGTTGGGGCGAAAGTACCTTCATCGGCAACTCCATCAACAGCATCAACCCGATTGACGTGTCGGCGTTCCGTCGGCCCGGTGCCGAGATCAAGGAAGGGCTGATCCCGGTCAACATGCTGTTCGCGTCCCAGAGCCTGACCAACCAACTGACTGTGGAAGGGTTCTACCAGCTGGAGTGGGACCAGACGGTGCTGGATAACTGCGGCACCTTCTTTGGCAATGACGTGGCGGCGGATGGCTGCACCGGCAACTACACGGTGGGTAGTCCGGCGATTGCCCCGCTCCAACCGATCGCAGCGGCTCGCGGCCAAGGCTTTGTGGTGACCCGCGAAGGTGTGGTGGTGCAGCGTGCCGGTGATCGCGATGCACGGGATTCCGGCCAATTCGGTGCAGCCTTGCGCTGGCTGGGCGATGACACGGAGTACGGCCTGTATTTCATGAACTACCACAGCCGTACGCCGACTGTGGGCACGATTACCGCCAACACCAATCTGGCGACCATCGGTGGTATCGCGGCGGCTGCTCCGGCGGGCTTCGGTTCGGCCCTGGCCCAGAGCACCATGCTCGGCCGTGGCCAGTACTATCTCGACTACCCGGAAGACATTCGCCTGTTCGGCGCGAGCTTCTCCACCACCTTGCCCACCGGCACCGCGTGGACCGGGGAAATCAGCTACCGGCCCAATGCCCCGGTGCAGTTGAACACCACCGACTTGACATTGGCTTTGATCAATCCGATCGCCGGCCAACTCGCTTCACCCATCCGCAGCAACTTCGGTGACGACAACAAGGGCTACCGCCGCAAGGAAATCACTCAGATCCAAAGCACCATGACCCAGTTCTTCGACCAGGTCCTCGGCGCCGAACGCCTGACCCTGGTAGGCGAGGCGGCCGTCGTGCACGTGGCGGGCCTGGAGGACAAATCCAAACTGCGTTACGGCCGTGATTCGGTCTATGGCGCCTACGGTTTCCAGGGTGACACCGACGGTTTTGTCACCTCCACCTCCTGGGGCTACCGCGCGCGGGCGATCCTCGACTACAACAACGCGCTCTTCGGGGTGAACCTCAAGCCCAACCTGTCCTGGTCCCATGACGTGGCCGGCTACGGGCCCAACGGGATCTTCAATAAAGGCGCCAAGGCCCTCAGCGTCGGCGTGGATGCGGACTATCGCAGCACCTACACCGCCAGCCTCAGCTACACCGACTTCTTTGGCGGCGACTACAACACCCTGACCGACCGCGACTTCCTCGCCCTCAGCTTCGGCGTGAACTTCTGATTTGGCTTAAAGAAGGACAAGAATCCATGCGTAAGACAATTGCAGTATTGGCCCTCAGCCTGTTGGCTTCCCACGTGATGGCGGCGGTGTCGCCGGAAGAGGCGGCCAAGCTGGGCACCACCCTGACACCGGTCGGCGCCGAAAAAGCCGGCAACGCCGATGGCTCGATCCCGGCGTGGACCGGCGGTATCCCGAAAAACGCCGGCGCGGTGGACAGCAAGGGCTTCCTCGCCGATCCGTTCGCCAATGAAAAACCGCTGTTCGTGATCACCGCCGCCACGGTGGACAAGTACAAGGACAAACTCTCCGACGGCCAGGTGGCGATGTTCAAGCGCTACCCCGAGACCTACAAGATCCCGGTGTACCCGAGCCACCGTACGGTCAACCTGCCACCGGACATCTACGAGTCGATCAAGCGCAGCGCGCTGAACGTCAAGACGATCAACGACGGCAACGGCCTGGAAAACTTCACCGGTAACCGTTACTACGCGTTCCCGATTCCCAAGAATGGCGTGGAAGTGCTGTGGAACCACATCACCCGCTACCACGGTGGCAACCTGCGCCGCATCATCACCCAGGCCACCCCGCAGACCAATGGCAGCTACACGCCGATCCGCTTCGAGGAGGAAGTGGCGGTGCCCCAGGCGATTCCCGATATCGACCAGGCCAAGGCGGCCAACGTGCTGAGCTATTTCAAGCAATCGGTGACCGCCCCGGCACGCCTGGCGGGTAACGTGCTGCTGGTGCACGAGACCCTCGACCAGGTGAAGGAGCCGCGCCTGGCCTGGATCTACAACGCCGGCCAGCGCCGCGTGCGCCGCGCGCCGCAAGTGTCCTATGACGGCCCGGGCACCGCGTCCGACGGCCTGCGCACCACCGACAATTTCGACATGTTCTCCGGCGCCCCCGACCGCTATGACTGGAAGCTGGTGGGCAAGAAAGAGATGTACATCCCCTACAACAGCTACAAGCTCGATTCGCCGTCGCTCAAATACGACGACATCATCAAGGCCGGTCACATCAACCAGGACCTGACCCGTTACGAACTGCACCGCGTGTGGGAAGTGGTCGGCACGGTCAAACCGAGCGAGCGGCACATCTACGCCAAGCGCCACATGTACATCGACGAAGACAGCTGGCAAGTCGCGCTGGTGGATCACTACGACGGTCGTGGCCAACTGTGGCGCGTCGCCGAAGGCCATGCGCAGTTCTACTACGACCATCAGGTGCCGGCCTACACCGTCGAGACCCTGTACGACATCATTGCCGGGCGCTACATCGCACTGGGCATGAAGAACGAGGAGAAGAGCAGCTTCGTGTTCGGCTTTGCGGCCAAGGCAGCGGACTACACCCCGGCGGCGTTGAGGGCTGAAGGCGTACGCTGATCCCGGATCGAAGCGGAGTCAAAATGTGGGAGGAGGCTTGCCCCCCTCCCACATTGGGTTTTGTGCATGGCCTTCAATCATTGTGCTGAATACTTCTTCAACAACCACCCGCCACAGGACTAGGGTAAGCATCAGGTTGCATAACAATAAAAAAGCAGGATGCAGCAATGACTGCCATGACACGCTGCCTGGACCGTCCTGGATTCATGCCCCGGCTGTCCGCTCACCATCTGCTGCGCCCACGCCTGGCCGAGCCGTTGCTGACGGACCAGGCCAGGGTCAAATTACTCTGCGCCCCCGGCGGCAGTGGCAAGAGCGCGCTGCTCGCCGAATGTGCGTTGCAGGCGCCTGCGGGTTGCCAGGTGTACTGGTTGCCGCTCAATGGCGCGGTGCTCAGCCCCCTCGACCTGTGCCTGCGGCTGGCGCAAAACCTGGGCCTGACGTTTACCGATGAAACCACCTTGCTGCTCGACCTCAGCCGCTGGCAGGCCTCGGCGTGGCTGTTCCTCGATGATTTTTGCCGCTTGCCCACGCCCGACACCGACGCCTTGCTCGACCGCCTGCTCACCGCCAGCAGCCCGGCCCTGACCTGGTGGCTGGGCGCGCGGCGGCGACCGACGTGCAACTGGCCGCGCCTGCTGCTCGACGATGAGTTGCTCGAATGTGGCGCCGAACTGGCCTTCAGCCCTGGGGAAATCCAGCAACTGCTCAGCCATGCACCCGGGCATTCGGTCGACAGCGTGCAGCAATTCAGCGCCGGTTGGTGCGCGGGCGTGCGCATCGCCCTGCTGGGGGATGGGCACCCCGACAAGACCTTGCTCGACTACCTGCGACACGAACTGTTCAGCACACTGCCGCCGGAGCTGGCGGAGGCCTGGCGCGTACTGGCTCATCTGCCGCGCTTCAACGCCGGCTTGTGCGAGCACTTGTTCGGCGCGGGTGACGGTGACCAGTACCTGAGGGATCTGCAGGTGCTCGGCACCTTTATCCAGCCGTGGGAAGACACCGACTGGCTGCAGGTTTTTCCGCCCCTGGCGCAGCTGATGCAACACGAGCCCTGGCCGGCCAAACGCTCCTGGCATCGCCGCGCCTGCCAATGGTTCTGCGCCGAACAGGACTGGCAGGCCGCCTTCGAACAGGCGCTGCTGGCCGAAGAATATGAAATGGCGGTGAGCCTGTTGCAGCATTTCAGTTTCGAGGACCTGTTCCGCCAGCAGAACGCCGTCTTGCTGTTGCACCTGCATGAGCAACATGGCGATGAGTTGATGCTCGGCTCGGCACAACTGGTGGGGCTGGTGACGGCGGCGTTGCTGTTTGTCGGGCGTTTCGAGCAGGCAGCGGTGTGCATCGATCAACTGGCCCGGTTTGCCCCGCAACCGACGGCGGCGCAACAGCGGTATTTGTTGGCGCGCTGGCAGGCGCAATGGGGCTGGCTGCTGCACCTGGGCGGCGATGCCGAGGGCTCGCGCCTGCATTTTCTGGAGGCGCTGCAAGCCTTGCCCGACAGCGCGTGGACCTCGCGGCTGATGTGCCTGTCTGGCCTGACCCAGCAAGCCTTGTTGCGCGGCGAATTGGACGTGGCCCAAAGCCTGAACCGCGAAGCGCTGTGCCTGGCGCGCGCCCATGGTTCGTTGCTGCTGGAGGCGCTGCTAGAGCTGGATCACGCTCAACTGCTGGAACAGCGCGGGGCACCGTACCGGGCCCAGAGCCTGCTGGAAAATGTACAGGCCATGTTACTTGAACAGCGGCTCAAGGCCGGCCCCTTGGTGGGGCGTATCGCCTTGCGACGCGGGCACCTGGCCTTGCGCCAGGGCCAGGACAGCCTGGCCGCCGAGTGTTTCGACACGGGCTTGAAGATGTGCCTGCACAGCCAGGACAAGCGCGTGCTCTACGGCTTTCTCGGCCTGGCGCTGTTGGCTGCCAACCGTGGCGATTACGCCCAGGCCTTTGTCCAGTTGCGTGAGGCCGAGCGGCTGATGCAGCAACGCCAGGTGCCGGACACGGTGTACCGCGCGGTGCTGCTGTTGGTCAGCGGGCACTTCTGGTTGCAGCAGGGGCGCGCCGAATTGACCGTGGAAGCGGTGCGTCGCGTGCTGCGTCACTTCCGTGGGCCCCAGGGCAAGCAGGCGCCGCCGGCCACCCTGGAACTGATCCCGCGTCTTGAATACCTGTTGGTGCTGGCGGAGGTGAAGCTGGGCTGCGCCGAGCAACCGCTGGAACGGCTCAACGCCTTGCTGCAAGCCACCCATCAGCGCGGCATGCTGTGCCTGGAAATCGAACTGCACCTGGTGCTGGGCGAAGTCGCCTGGCAGCTGGGTGATCAGGCCTTGGCGCGCCGCTCGCTGCAAGCCGGCCTGGAGTTGGCCGGGCGTTGCCAGGTGCAGCAAGCGATTCGCGAACTGCGTCTGCGCGCGCCGGGACTGCTGAGTGAGCTGGGCCTGGAACCTCAGGCATCAACCCCCGGCACGGTGGAAAACCCCTTGAGCCAGCGCGAACTGGAAGTGCTGCAACTGATCGCCCTCGGCAGTTCCAACCTGGAGATCGCCGACCGCCTGTTTATCTCCCTGCACACCGTCAAGACCCACGCGCGGCGCATTCACAGCAAGCTCGGCGTAGAGCGGCGTACCCAGGCGGTGGCCAAGGCCAAGACCTTGGGCCTGATGGTTTAGATGAACGCCTGACGGTATTCGCCGGGCGTGGCGCCCATGGCCTGGCGGAAGCGATGGGTAAAGTGGCTGGCGCTGGAAAAACCGCACAGCAGGGCAATCTCGCCCAACGGCAGGGCGCCGCCACGCAGCAGGTTTTGCGCGCGTGTCAGCCGGCGCGCCAGCAGGTACTGATGGGGCGGCAGTCCGAAGCTTTGGCGAAACATCCGTGCGAAATGGTACTCCGACAACGCACACAACCCAGCCAGTTGCCCAAGGCTGATGGGCTCCTCCAAGTGCTGGTCGATGTAGTCCACCAGCAACCGTCGTTGGTAGGCGGCCAGCCCGCCTTTCAACCGCAGGCCTTCGCGGGCGCCCACCTGGCTGAGCAGGGTGTGGCTGAGCATTTCATGGGCGAGGCTGCTGGTAAGCAGGCGTTCGGCGGGCTCGTGCCAGTTGAGGGCGATCAGTTGGTGGAAGCGTTGGGCCAGGCGCTGGTCTTCCAGAAAGGTACTTTCCCGCAGCTCCAGCGTGCGCGGTTCGCGGTCAAGCAGGGTGACGCAGCCCAGGGCAAATTGCTCCGGGCTGAAATACACGTGGGCCAGGCGGATCTCACCGTTGATCACCCAGGCCGATTGGTGCTCGGCAGGCAGGATGCACAGCTTGTCGGGGCCGCCCTTGGTGCCCGGCCGGTCACGCCGAAACGTGCCGGTGCCGCCACCGACATAGCAGGACAAGGTGTGATGGCTGGGCGCCTGGTAGTCCTGGGAATCATGATGGTTGCTCCACAAGGCCGCGGACAAGCCGTCACCGAGCTCGGCGCAGGCTTCCAGGCGTGCGTTGGGCGAGCGGTTAAGGGCTTGGAAGACTTGCAGGGATTCCAGGTCTGGCATGGTGTGTGTTCTCCGACGCCTTGCATCCTACTCCGCGAGGCTGGCGCTGTGATCCCATCGCCCGACAAAAGCGCAAGATTGTGCAAGAGCCTTGCCCGGGTTGAAGGCGACACTGTGGCTCAATCGATGGAGCCCGCTATGAACCTTTCCCTGTATTTACTCACCGTGCTGATCTGGGGCACCACCTGGATCGCCCTCAAATGGCAATTGGGCGTGGTGGCGATTCCCGTGTCCATCGTCTACCGCTTCGGCCTGGCGGCCCTGGTGTTGTTTGCGTTGCTGCTGGTCAGTCGCAAGTTGCAGGTGATGAATCGGCGTGGGCACCTTATCTGCCTGGCCCAGGGGTTGTGCCTGTTCTGTGTCAACTTCATGTGCTTTCTCACCGCCAGCCAATGGATCCCCAGCGGCCTGGTGGCGGTGGTGTTTTCCACGGCCACGCTGTGGAATGCGCTGAACGCCCGGGTGTTTTTCGGCCAGCGGGTGGCACGCACTGTGTTGATGGGAGGCGGCCTCGGGCTGGCGGGCTTGGGCCTGCTGTTCTGGCCGGAACTGGTGGGGCATACCGCCAGCCCGCAGACCTTGCTGGGGTTGGGGTTGGCGTTGCTGGGGACGATGTGTTTCTCGGCGGGCAATATGCTCTCGAGCCTGCAGCAGAAGGCCGGTCTGAGGCCGCTGACCACGAATGCCTGGGGCATGTTGTATGGTTCGTTGATGCTGGCGACCTACTGCGTGGTGCGCGGTATTCCGTTTGAGATGGACTGGAGCGCACGGTACATCGGTGCGTTGTGGTACCTGGTGATTCCGGGTTCGGTGATCGGGTTTACTGCGTACCTGACCTTGGTCGGGCGCATGGGGCCGGAGCGTGCGGCGTATTGCACGGTGCTGTTCCCGGTGGTGGCGCTGAATGTGTCGGCGTTTGCCGAAGGCTACCAGTGGACCGCGCCGGCGTTGGCGGGGTTGGTACTGGTGATGCTGGGGAATGTGTTGGTGTTTCGTAAGCCCAAGGTGGCTCAGCCGGTGAATCCGATCCTCCAGGCAAAGCAGGTCTAGTGTGGGAGGGGGCAAGCCCCCCTCCCACATTTCCTGCATTTCTCACATTTGACCGAGTTGTCTGGTTTATTTGAGCCCTAAACGCTTGGCCATCCGGCCGAGGTTGGCGCGGTCCAGGCCCAGTTCGCGGGCGGCGCTGGCCCAGTTGTGCTGGTGGCGTTCCAGGCAGGCGTTGATGACTTGGCGCTGGTAGTGCTCGGTGGCCTGGCGCAGGTCACCGGTGACGGCCAGGGCGGTTTCTGCCGGTGCTTCGATCACCGGCGTGCTGATGTCGGGCAAATCCAGGTCCTGGGCACTCAGGCTCAGAATCTTCGGGCGTTCGCGACAGTTACCCAGTGCCTTCAACGCACTGCGCCCGATCAAATGTTCCAGCTCCCGCACATTGCCCGGCCAGTTATAGGCCAGCAGCGCCGCCTGGGCATCGCTGGTCAGGCGCAGGCTGCCCAGGCCCATGCGTGAGCGGTTCTGCTCGAGGAAGAAGCCGGCCAGCAGCAACACATCACGCCCGCGCTCGCGCAGGGCCGGCACTTGCAGCGGGTACACGCTCAGGCGATGGTAGAAGTCGGCGCGGTAGCGGCCGTTGCGCACTTCATCGGCGAGGTCGCGGTTGGTGGCGGCGATCAAGCGCACATCCACCTGGTGTTCCTTGTCCGAGCCCAGGCGCTGCAACTGGCCGCTTTGCAGCACCCGCAGCAGCTTGGCCTGCACGCTCAGGGACAACTCGCCCACTTCGTCCAGAAACAGCGTGCCGCCATTGGCCAGCTCGAACTTGCCGCGCCGTTCATTCAGCGCGCCGGTGAAGGCGCCACGCACATGGCCGAACAACTCGCTTTCCACCAGGGTTTCCGGCAGGGCCGCGCAGTTGAGGCTGATCAGTGGTTTGTCCGCGCGGGACGACGCCGCGTGAATGGCCTGGGCCACCAGTTCCTTGCCCACCCCGGTTTCGCCGGTGATCAGTACCGTGAGGTCGCTGCCACCCACCAGCTTGATTTCCTCCACCAGGCGCTTGTGGGTTTTACTCTGGCCGATCATTTCCTTGTGCTGCTGGCCGCTGGCCTGGCGGTAGATTTCGGCCCGCTGGTGTTCGTCTTCGGCCCGCAGGGCCAGGCGTTCGATGCGTTCGGCAACATTCACCGTTGCGGCAGCGAGGCTGGCGAAGGCTTGCAGGGCGTCCAGTTCCACGCGTTCGAAGCGTTCGGTGTCCAGCGCGTCCAGGGTCAACAGGCCCCATGGCAGATCGTCGACAAACAGCGGGCAGCCCATGCAGTCGTGGACTTCCAGGTGGCCGTGCACGCCATCGACCAGGCCGTCGTAGGGATCGGGCAATTCGCTGTCACTGTCAAAGCGTGTGGGCCCAGGGCTGCTGAGCAGCACGGCGAAGCGCGGATGTTCGCTGACCTTGAAGCGGCGGCCCAGGGTGTCTGCGCTCAAGCCATCCACCGCCAGCGGCACCAGCGATTCGCCGTCCAGGCGCAGCAGGGCGGCCGCATCACACGGCAACAGGGCGCGCATGGCTTGCAGCAGGCGTCGATAGCGTTCGCCTTCGGGCAGTTCCCGCGACAGGTCGGCGACCAGCGGCAGCAGGGTGGTGAGCAGTGAGTGTGCAGTCATAATGACTCCTTGTGGTCCGTATGACTATAAGGTGTAGGAGGTCATACTGACTACATATCGCTCAAGCTATTGAAATTAAATGATTTATTAGTTGGCATGAATACTGAGTAGCTAAGGGCAATCAGTAAAGAAGCCCAGGAGGCTCCCATGCTTAGTGCCCAAGACCGTGCCATCGTCAAATCCACCGTGCCCCTGCTGGAAAGCGGCGGCGAAGCGCTGATCACCCATTTCTACCGCATGATGCTCTCCGAGTACCCTGAGGTTCGCCCGCTGTTCAACCAGGCCCACCAGGCCAGCGGTGACCAGCCCCGGGCCCTGGCCAATGGCGTATTGATGTACGCGCGGCATATCGACCAGCTCGACCAACTGGGCGACCTCGTGGCGAAGATCATCAACAAGCACGTCGCCTTGCAGATCCTGCCGGAGCATTACCCGATCGTGGGCGCTTGCCTGCTGCGGGCGATTTCCGAGGTGCTGGGCAGTGAGATCGCCACCCCTGAGGTGATGAATGCCTGGGGCGCCGCGTACGGCCAACTGGCGGATATCCTGATCGGTGCCGAGGCCGCTATCTATACAGAGAAAGCCCAGGCCCCCGGCGGCTGGCGCGGTGCGCGGGCGTTTACCCTGGTCAAGCGTGTGGAGGAGAGCGCCGAGATCACTTCCTTCTATTTCGCGCCGGCGGACAACGGGGCGATCCTCGCGGCCGCGCCGGGCCAATACATCGGCATGAAGCTGGTGCTCGACGGTGAGGAAGTGCGCCGCAATTATTCACTGTCGGCGCTGAGTGATGCAGGTCAGTACCGCATCAGCGTCAAGCGCGAGGCCGGTGGGCGGGTTTCCAACTACCTGCATGACCAGTTGCAGGTCGGTGCGACGATTGACCTGTTTCCACCATCGGGCGAGTTCACCCTGGCGGCCAGCGATAAGCCGTTGGTGCTGATCAGCGGCGGGGTAGGGATCACCCCGACCTTGCCGATGCTGGAGGCTGCGCTGGCCACCGAGCGTCCGGTGCACTTTATCCACTGCGCGCGTAATGGCGGGGTGCATGCGTTCCGCGATTGGGTGGATGCACTGGCGGCCAAGCACCCGCAGCTCAAGCGCTTTTATTGCTATGCCGAGGACGACGGCGTGAGCCCTGCGGCGGATAAGGTCGGCCTGCTGAGCCAGGAGCAACTGGCCGCATGGTTGCCGAAGCAGCGTGACCTGGACGCGTACTTCCTCGGCCCCAAAGGTTTCATGGCGGCGATCAAGCGCCACCTCAAGGCCCTGGGCGTACCCGAGAAACAAAGCCGCTACGAATTCTTCGGCCCGGCTGCCGCGTTGGAGTAACCGCCTTTGGGGGAGTAGGAAGCTTCAAGCCGCAAGCTTCAAGTAAAGGCCGCATCGAAGCCCGCTTTTTACTTGAGGCTTGCAGCTTGCAGCCTGTCGCTATCCCCCAATTAATCCCCTGTTAACCCCTCTCTGTTTAAACCACTCTCTGTGTGTAAACTTGCGGCCATTGGCACAACCAAACAAAGGGATACGGGGATGAGTGACGAATTGCGTTTAGGCAGGGAGCGGCGCTTTCTGGTGTTGCTGGGCATCATCTGCCTGGCGCTGATCGGTGGGGCGTTGTACATGCAGGTGGTGTTGGGCGAGGCGCCGTGCCCGTTGTGCATCCTGCAACGCTATGCCTTGCTGTTGATTGCGATCTTCGCGTTCATCGGTGCCGCCATGCGCACCAAGGGCGCCCTCACGCTGTTCGAAGGCCTGGTGGTACTCAGCGCTCTCGGTGGGGTGGCCGCGGCCGGTCACCATGTGTACACCCAGTTCTTCCCGCAGGTGAGCTGCGGCGTCGATGTACTGCAACCTATCGTCGACGACCTGCCCCTGGCCAAGGTCTTCCCACTGGGCTTCCAGGTCGACGGCTTCTGCAGCACCCCTTACCCGCCGGTGCTCGGCCTGTCCCTGGCGCAATGGGCACTGGTGGCGTTCGTGCTGACGGTCATCCTGGTGCCCCTGGGCATCTATCGCAATCGCCGCCACAAAGGCTGAACCCATCAGTGAAACGCCCCGGTCTTTCTTCAAGGAAGGCCGGGGCGTTTTTGCATGTAGGCTTTTGTGAACAGAGCGTGACGCCGGACAATTTTGGGTGCGCGCAATGTGCGACATGTTGTCACACGGAAGCCGCCGCAGGACGTTTCTGACCCGCCAAACCAGCGCTTAAATTTGCAAAAAGCCTCCAGGATGTGCTGTCAGTTCGTGGTTTGGACGCCGCCACGTACCTCACGTCGTACAAGGCTTTGAGTGATGTCCGAATGCCTTGTTTTATGGGGGGTTGCATAGGTTTCGTAGGGCCTTACGGGGTGTAAGGGCTGTGACGGTTTGCCCTATAACACGGCAATTTTTGTGGTTTTTGTTGAGAATCGAACGCGATAAGATCGCGAACCATTGCAATATTGGTGAAGGATTATTGCTGTAATCGATAAAAATTATTTCTTTATAAGACATGGTTTATACATCGCTAGCTAACTACAATCGCCCGCACTGAATGTCCGGTGCTGCTCAATCTTTGAGCACTGGAGCGGTCGAGGGGCAGATGGACGGCTCTGTGCGACCCCAAGGTTCCGGCAGCCTTTCAACTATCCGCACCAAAGGGAATTGGTCTGTAACAAGGCCTTTAACCACGAAATCGAATAAGAACTCACCGCAGGCTCGTGAAGCGTACCTATATGACGTGACGGGCAGGCTCTTATTCAATCGAAGAGAAATGCCAACCCTTGGCAGGGTGAAGTGTTGGCGATCAAAACCCAACTGCATTGCGCAAGCTGCTTTAGAGGTCGTGAGATGAGTAAAAACAGGTACCCCCGATTACTAGGCTTTTTGCCGCTGCTTGGCATGATGTTAATGCTGGGAGGCTGCAAGTGGACCTTGATGGACCCAAAAGGACAGATCGGTCTGGATCAACGAAACCTGATCATCACTGCCACCCTGCTGATGCTGTTGGTCGTGGTGCCTGTGATCATCATGACCTTTGCCTTCGCCTGGAAATACCGCGCGTCGAACACCAGCGCGACCTACGCGCCTAAGTGGTCGCACTCCACCAAGATCGAAATCGCGGTGTGGCTGGTCCCGATCCTCATCATCATCGCCCTGGGTTACATCACCTATAAGTCGACCCACGAGCTGGACCCATACCGTCCGCTGGAGTCCGACGTCAAGCCAATCAACATCGAAGTGGTCGCGCTGGACTGGAAGTGGCTGTTCATCTACCCGGACCTGGGTATCGCCACGGTTAACCAGATTCGCTTCCCTGAGAACACCCCGCTTAACTTCCGGATCACCTCCGACGCCGTGATGAACTCGTTCTTCATCCCTGCCCTGGGCGGTCAGATCTACGCGATGGCAGGCATGCAGACCCGACTGCACCTGATCGCCAACGAAAAAGCTGAAATGGAAGGCATCTCCGCGAACTACAGCGGCGCTGGCTTCACCGGCATGAAATTCAAAGCGATCTCGACGAGCCAGGAAGATTTCAACGCCTGGGTAGCCGAAGTCAAGGCCGCACCTAAACAGCTTGATCAAGCTGAATACGACGCCCTGACCAAACCAAGCCAGAACAACCCTGTCGCCCTGTACTCCGCGTATGAGCCGAACCTGTTTCAGAAAATCGTCGACAAGTACGAAGGTATGAAGCCAGGCAAGCCGGTCAAGCACGAGAAGAAAGAAGTGGCCGCGGTTGAAGGTTCTGACACGGGCTCGCATTCAACTGCTGGGGCAGAGGAGTAAACGATGTTTGGTAAATTAAGTTGGGATGCGGTCCCGTTCCACGAGCCGATTGTGATGATTACCATCGCCATGATCGCGCTGGGTGGTCTGGCACTGTTTGCAGCAATCACTTATTTCAAGAAGTGGACCTACCTGTGGACCGAGTGGCTGACGTCGGTCGACCACAAGAAAATCGGCGTGATGTACATCATCGTTGCCATGGTCATGCTGCTGCGTGGTTTTGCCGACGCCATCATGATGCGTACCCAGTTGGCCATGGCCACCGAAGGTTCGCCTGGCTACCTGCCGCCTGAACACTATGACCAGATCTTCACCGCCCACGGTGTGATCATGATCATCTTCATGGCGATGCCTTTCTTCACCGGCCTGATGAACCTTGCAGTGCCGCTGCAGATCGGTGCGCGTGACGTTGCCTACCCGTTCCTGAACTCCCTGAGCTTCTGGCTGCTGGTTTCCGGCGTGGTGCTGATCAACGTGTCCCTGGGTGTCGGCGAATTCGCCAAGACCGGTTGGGTTGCGTATCCGCCATTGTCGGGCATCCAGTACAGCCCTGGCGTGGGTGTGGACTACTACATCTGGGCGCTACAGTTATCAGGACTCGGGACGACGCTGACGGGGGTCAACTTCCTGGCCACCGTCCTGAAAATGCGCGCCCCTGGCATGAAACTGATGGACATGCCGATCTTCACCTGGACCTGCACCTGGGCCAACGTCCTGATCGTGGCTTCGTTCCCGATCCTGGCCGCTACCATGGCGCTGCTGTCGCTTGACCGTTACCTGGATTTCCACATTTTCACCAATGAACTTGGTGGCAATCCAATGATGTACGTGAACCTGTTCTGGGCATGGGGTCACCCTGAGGTGTACATCCTGATCCTGCCAGCGTTCGGTATCTTCTCCGAAGTGATCTCGACCTTTACCGGCAAGCGCCTGTTCGGTCACCACTCGATGGTCTACGCATCGGGCGCAATCTCCGTACTGGGCTTCATGGTGTGGCTGCACCACTTCTTCACCATGGGTTCGGGGGCCAGCGTCAACGCCTTCTTCGGCCTGGCGACGATGCTGATTTCCATCCCGACGGGGGTGAAGCTATTCAACTGGCTGTTCACCATCTACCACGGCCGTCTGCGTATCACCAGCCAGGTCCTGTGGACCCTGGGCTTCATGGTGACCTTCGCCATCGGCGGCATGACCGGCGTACTGCTGGCCATCCCGGGTGCTGACTTCGTACTGCACAACAGCCTGTTCGTGATCGCTCACTTCCACAACGTGATCATCGGTGGTGCTGTATTCGGCTACATCGCTGGTTTCAGCTTCTACTTCCCGAAAGCGTTCGGCTTCAAGCTGCACGAAGGTTGGGGCAAGGCTGCATTCTGGTTCTGGATCTCGGGCTTCTTCGTTGCGTTCATGCCGCTCTATGCACTGGGCTTCATGGGCATGACCCGTCGTCTGAACGCCACTACCAACCCTGAGTGGGTGCCGTACCTGTACGTCGCCATGTTCGGTGCAATCATGATCGCTGTGGGTATCGCCTGCCAGTTGATCCAACTGTACGTGAGCATCCGTGACCGTAAGCAGAACGCTTGCGAATCCGGCGACCCATGGAATGGCCACACCCTGGAATGGTCGACCTCGTCGCCACCCCCGTTCTACAACTTCGCGGTGATCCCGACTGCGAACACCATCGATGCGTTCACCGAAGCCAAGGAAGACGGTACTGCGTACCAGCAACCTAAGCACTACGAACCGATCCACATGCCAAGCAACACCGCCACTGGCGTGGTGATGGGTGCGCTGTTGACCGTGTTCGGTTTCGCGATGATCTGGCACATCTGGTGGCTGGCAATCGTGAGCCTGGTGGGCACCATCGGCTACTTCATTGTCCACGCAGCACGTGATGATCAAGGCTACATGGTGCCGGTCGAAACGATCGAGCGCATCGAAGCCGAGCAGCACGCTCGCCTGGTCGCCGAGAAGAAAATCCCGGCCAACCGTGTAGAAACCTCGTTGGAACAGGCTTAAACCATGTCGAACTTAGTGACCAATGCTGGACACGCCCATGTCGATGACCATGGGCACGATGACCATCACCACGACTCGGGGCCGATGACCGTTTTCGGTTTCTGGCTCTACCTGATGACCGACTGCATCTTGTTTGCGTCGATCTTCGCGGTGTACGCGGTACTGGTAAACAACGTAGCGGGTGGCCCGTCGGGCCACGACATCTTCGAACTGCCTTACGTGCTCGGCGAAACCGCCTTGCTGTTGTTCAGTTCGATCACCTACGGCTTCGCCATGTTGGCCTTCTACAAGGGCAACAAGAAAGGCGTCCTGAGCTGGTTGGCACTGACCTTCCTGTTCGGCCTGGGCTTCATCGGCATGGAGATCAACGAGTTCCACCTGCTGATCTCCGAAGGCTACGGCCCGCACCGTTCCGGCTTCCTGTCGGCGTTCTTCACGCTGGTAGGTACCCACGGTCTGCACGTAACGGCCGGCCTGCTGTGGATGGCGGTGATGATGTATCAGGTCAATAAACACGGCCTGACCAACACCAACAAGACTCGCCTGAGCTGCCTGAGCCTGTTCTGGCACTTCCTGGACGTGGTCTGGATCTGCGTCTTCACCGTTGTTTACCTGATGGGGACTCTGTAATGGCTAATGCACACTCCCATGACCATGACAGCCATGATGCGAGCCACGGCAGCGTTAAGTCGTACGCCATCGGCTTCATCCTGTCGGTAATCCTGACGCTTATCCCGTTCGGTCTGGTGATGTACCCGACCCTGCCGAAGTCGATCACCTTGATGATCGTGTTGGCGTTCGCAGTGATTCAGGTGCTGGTTCACCTGGTGTACTTCCTGCACCTGGATCGCTCGAAAGAGCAGCGCGATAACGTGATTGCGTTTGTGTTCGCAGGTCTTGTGATCCTGCTGCTGGTTGGCCTGTCGATATGGATCATGTTCAGCATCCATACGTTCATGATGGCGAAGTGAGGTAAGACCCGATGTCGCTTAAGCACTTTATCCAAATCACCAAACCGGGGATCATTTTCGGTAACGTGCTTTCTGTGGCGGGCGGTTTCTTCCTGGCCTCCAAGGGACATGTCGATCTGGCCATCTTCCTGGCTGCGATGATCGGTACGTCCCTGGTGGTAGCTTCCGGTTGTGTGTTCAACAACTGCATCGACCGTGACATCGATATCAAGATGGAGCGCACCAAGAATCGCGTGCTGGTCCAGGGCCTGATCTCCCTGAAACTGGCGCTGATCTTCGCGACCGTCCTGGGTGTTGCCGGTGTGGCCCTGTTGTACCAGGTGGCCAACCCGTTGGCGGCGTTGTTTGCCGTGATCGGTTTTGTCATCTACGTCGGCCTCTACAGCCTGTACCTCAAGCGCAAGTCGGTGCACGGCACGCTGGTGGGCAGTCTGTCGGGGGCGATGCCGCCGGTGATTGGTTATGTGGCTGTGACCAATAGCTTCGACATGGCTGCGCTGGTGCTGCTGGTGATGTTCAGCCTGTGGCAGATGCCGCATTCCTACGCCATCGCGATCTTCCGCTTCAACGACTACCTGGCTGCTTCGATTCCGGTGTTGCCGGTCAAGCGTGGCATCCAGGTCGCCAAGAAACACATCCTGCTCTACATCCTGGCCTTCCTCGTGGCGACCTTGATGTTGACCTTCAGTGGCTACGCCGGCATGAGCTACCTTGCCGTCGCCGCCGCCATGGGCATGTACTGGTTGTACATGGCCTGGACCGGCTACAAGGCGGTGGACGACACCGTCTGGGCGCGCAAGCTGTTCGTGTTCTCGATCTTCACCATCACCGCGCTGAGCGTGATGATGTCCCTGGATTTCCAAGTGCCGAAAGAGCTGTTGCTGACCTACGCCCACTGAGTGTCTGAGTAATAAAAAGGCCCCGCCTTCGAAAGAAGCGCGGGGTTTTTTATTGAGTGACCTTTAAACTACGACCAAACCCTACCCCTGCAGGAAGCAAAGTGATGAGTAAAAAAGCCGTTATGGTGTTCAGTGGCGGTCAGGATTCGACGACCTGCCTGATCCAGGCGCTGCCGCTGTATGACGAAGTGCACTGCATCACCTTCGATTACGGTCAGCGCCATGTCGCGGAAATCGAAGTCGCCCGGAAGCTGGCCAAGCAACTGGGGGCCACCGTTCACAAAGTGATGGACGTGTCGCTGCTCAACGAACTGGCGATCAGCAGCCTGACCCGCGACAACATTCCAGTGCCGACCGTGAACAGCTCCGGCGAAAGCCTGCCGAGCACCTTCGTGCCGGGCCGCAATATTCTGTTTTTAACCCTGGCGGCTATCTACGCGTATCAGGTCAAGGCCGGGACGGTCATCACCGGCGTGTGTGAAACCGACTTCTCCGGCTACCCCGATTGCCGCGATGAGTTCGTCAAAGCCTTGAACCAGGCGCTCAAGCTGGGCATGGAGTACGACGTACGCCTGGAAACCCCGTTGATGTGGCTGAACAAGGCTGAGACCTGGGCACTGGCGGATTACCACCGGCAACTGGACCTGGTCCGCGAGCAGACACTGACCTGCTACAACGGCATTATCGGCACCGGCTGTGGCGAATGCGATGCGTGCAACCTGCGTGCACGTGGCTTGAATGACTACCTGCAGAACAAGGCAGTGGTCATGCAGAGCCTGAAGCAGAAATTGCAGCTGAACTGACCCCAATACGTAGCAGACCCTGGCCAGAAAAAAGCCCCGTCTTCGCAAGTCGTACGGGTTTTTTTTATGGCGGGTCGGTTAAATCATTTGTTCCTTGTCTCGTCATACCCTTCTATACGAGCTGTGCGAATTCCTCACCCGTCTACAAGGAGTAGTCACCATGGTCAGCGTTAGTCGTCGATCCCTTCTCGCTCTTGGCGCCGCCCTGCCTTTGCTCGGGCGCCTGGATTGGGCGCTCGCCGCACCCGCGCCGACCAAGGCTGACAAGGTACTGCTCAACTACAACGAAAGCCCCTACGGGCCTTCGACGGCGGCCCGCGAAGCGATGCAGCGCGGCATCGCGACAGCCGGGCGGTATCCGTACAAACATATGTACGCCTTGGCCGGCTTGTTTGCCCAGCAGCACGGGATTGCCGAAGAGCAGGTGGCGGTGTTCGCCGGCTCCATGGCCGCGCTGCGCTACGCGGTGCTGGCGTTCACCAGCGAAACCCGCGGCCTGGTGATGGCCACGCCGTCCTACGAAGTACCGCGCCAGGCCGCCGAGTCCCGTAAGGCGCCGGTGCGCGAAGTGGGCCTTGACGCCGATCACGCCCACGACGTTCCCGCCATGCTCGCCGCCGATCCCCAGGCGGGGATGCTCTATGTCTGCAATCCCAACAATCCGACGGGCACCATCACCTCCACCGAGGCTATTCGCCAGGCGCTGGCGAACAAGCCCAAAGGCAGCGTATTGGTGGTGGACGAGGCCTACATCGACTTCGCCGACACCCCAAGCGTGGTGAGCTGGGTCAAGGACCATGACGACCTGTTGGTGTTGCGCACCTTCTCGAAAATCTACGGTATGGCCGGCGCCCGTCTGGGCCTGGCGATCGGCCACCCGGCGCTGCTGGAACGGCTGGCGGTGTTCGGCGGTGACAATGTCCCGGCGGGTTCCTCCCTGCTCGGCGGCATCGCCAGCCTGGAAGACGTGAAGCTGCTGCCACAACGCAAGGCGCTCAATGCCCAGCTGCGCGATGAAACAATCACCTGGCTCAAGGGCCGTGGCTTCACCTGCACGGCGTCCCAGGCCAACTGCTTCATGATCGATGTGAAGCAACCGGCCGAGCAGGTCATCGACAAGCTTGCCGCACAGGGCGTGTTCATCGGGCGGGTGTGGAAAAACTGGCCGCAGTGGGTGCGCGTGACGGTGGGGAACAAGCGGGAGATGGAGCGGTTTCGCGAGGTGTTTGCGGCGACGGTCTAACGCCGATGTGGGAGGGGGGCTTTCTCCCTCCCACATTCAGTTCAGGGGTGTCACTGCTGCGCGATGCTGTAGCCCTCAAACGCCGTCTGCTGTTGCAGCGCAGTAATCACGCTCTTGCGGCTCAGCGGCTGTTCGACGCCGGCGTTATCCACAAAGCTTTCAACCTCCAACTCGGCTTCGTCGCCTTCGCCTACAAAGCTGAAGCCCAGGAACTCAAACGCCTCACGGTCGACGTTCAACCGCGAGCGTGGCGTGCGCAGCGGCAGGGTGACGCTGATGCCGTCCTTGCTGATCACAAACACTTCGGCTTCTTTCTTGGGGCGAGCGGCCTTACCTTTGCCGGCGCTTGGGTTGCTGATGGCCTGGTGAGACTGGTTCAGCACTTTGAGGGCCAGCCCGTAGACCAGCTCCTGAAACTCTGGATCATCCTTGAAGCTCGACAGGATGCGGCTGATGGAGAACTTGCCGCTCAGGTCTTCAAGGGCGAGGTTGTCAGCGGCTTCGGCGTCCTTGAGCTGCTTGAGCTGGCCCATCAGGTCGTAGGCCTTGTCGTCGTCGAAGACGTCGTGGGCCTGACGAATGGCCACGCGCAGTTCGCGGATCTGGTCGCTTTCCTTGGAGGTGTGAAAGGCGTCCAGCACCATCTCGCTGATGATCTTGGCGGCTGGCACATGCTGTGAAAGATTGATGGCGTTTTCGTATTCAGCCTTGGCGTGCAAGGCGACTACGGATTCTTCGGCGGAGTGTTCGGTGTAAGAATCGGACATTGAAATTTCACTACTTCAGTAAACGGAAGACAAAAAAGCGTCGCGCATTTTCAGCGGGGAGGGGGATCAGGTCAAGGCTGCCGACCGGCGAATGCAGGGCGTCAAACCAACTGCTTCAGGCACGCCTGGAGAATATCCAGTCCTTCTTCCAGCACCGCAGGCTCGATGGTCAGCGGTGCCAGCAAGCGCACGATGTGCCGCGACTTGCCGCTGGGCATCAACAACAGCCCGGCGTCTCGCGCCAGGCTCAGCAATTGGCTCAGTTGCCGGGGCGCGGGCGTGCCGTCGGCGTTGGCCAGTTCGATGCCGCGCATGGCACCGACGCCGGTCAGGCGGCCCAGGTACGGCGACAGGTGCTGCGAACGCCAGGCGGCATAGCGGCCAACGATCGCTTCTTCCTGTTGCGAGCCCCAGACCTGCAAGTGTTCATCCGTCATCGCATCGAGGGTGGCCAATGCTGCCGCGCAAGCGATGGGGTTACCCGAGTAAGTACCACCGAGGCCGCCTTTGGGCAGGTTGTCCATCAAGGCCTTGCGCCCGACCACCGCGCCCAGCGGCACGCCGCCGGCGATGCTTTTGCCCAGCAGGATCAGATCCGGTTCGATGCCCAGGCGTGAGAAGGCGAAACGCTGTCCGGTGCGACCGAAGCCCGACTGGATTTCATCGGCAATCAACAGGATGTTGTGTTCATCGCAAAAGCGCCGCAGGGCGTGGGCAAACTCGATATCCAGCGCGAGGAAACCGCCTTCGCCCTGCACCGGCTCGATGATGAAACAGGCGACGTCACCGACGTCGATTTCCACGCTGAACAAGCGGTCCATGGCTTTCAGCGCTTCAGCGCAGCCCACGCCGTTATCGGCGCTGGGGTAGGGCAGGTGATACACCGGGCCGGGCAGGACGCCGACCTTCTGTTTGTAGGGCGCCACCTTGCCATTGAGGTTGAGGGTGGCCAGGGTGCGGCCGTGGAAGGCTCCGTCAAAGGCGATCACCGCCGTGCGGCCGGTGGCGCCGCGCACGATCTTCAAGGCGTTTTCTGCCGCTTCCGCACCGCTGTTGGTGAGCATGCCGCTGACGGGGTAGTCCACCGGGATAAACCCGGCCAGGCGATCCATCAGTTCGATGTAGGGTGTGTGCGGTGCAGCGTTGAACGCATAGTGGGTCAACTTCGTCGCCTGTTCACGAATCGCCGCCACCACGCCCGGGTGGCAATGGCCAAGGTTGAGCACGCCGATCCCGCCGACAAAATCGATATAGCGTTTGCCCGTGGTGTCCCAGACCTCGGCGTTGCTGCCATGGCTGAGGCTGATGGGATGAACGATGGAAATCGACTGGCTGATGGTTTCGCGGCTCATGAATCTCGGACTCGGCAGTGGCGGGCGTGCTTTTATCTAAGCCGTGGGCCAGGCCCTGCCGCAAACGAAATAAAGTCGCCGGGTCATTCCAAATCGGAAGAGCTGTTGCCAAAAGCTCGTTTTTGGCAACGCCGTAGCCCCGTCGATGCTACGCCGACACCCCATCCTTGCCCGCCGCCTTGGCGCGATACAACGCCTGGTCGGCACGCGTCATAAGCGCGCTGGGGGGTTCATCCATACGGCGCTCGGCCACGCCCACGCTCAGGGTGACGTGGAGGCCGCCGCGCATCGGGATCTTGCGCATCTTTTGGCAGATTTTCTCGGCCAGCTCCCTGGCGGTTTCCAGTGCGCTTTTGGGCAGGACCGCGATGAACTCATCGCCACCCCAGCGGGCGAGCAGATCGCCTGGGCGCAGGCAGCTTTCCAGGCATTCCACTACCTGCAAAAGGGTTTGGTCGCCCATGCCGTGACCATGCTGGTCATTGATCGGCTTGAAGTCATCGATATCCATCGCAATCAATGCCAGCGGCAGGCGAAAACGCTGGGCGCGGTCGCACTCTTCCAGCAGGACTTTTTCCAAGCGGTAGCGGTTGGCAACGAGGGTCAGGGCATCCCGTTCGGCCAGGGAGCGATTTTCGTCCAGCTGCAATTGCAACTGTTGATTGACTCGCGACAGTTCGCGCGTGCGCTCGGCCACCAGCGCCTCAAGCGATTGGTTGCGCCGCTCCAGCTGTTCGACGGAGCACTTGCGCATATGAATATCGCGATGGGCGCCCACCATCCGCGCCACCGAGCCGTCGGGGTTGCGCGCAATCACGTAGCCCCGGTCTTCGATCCACAGGTAACTGCCATCTTTTTTGCGGCAACGGTATTCGATTTGATAATGGGGGGCGAGACGGTGGATGTAGTCATCGAACAGCGTCATCACGTGGGGGTAGTCTTCCGGGTGGATGACGGTCTCCCAGGTGAACACGCTGTTTTCCAGGGAGTGGCGAGGGTAGCCCAGCATTTCGTACCAGCCTGGGTTGCGGTAGACGAACCCGGTATTGGCGTTCCAGTCCCAGATCCCGTCGCTGACCAGCTCCAGCACGGTATGCAGCATGTCGGCATTGAGGTGGGAGAAATTGCCGTTGTCGGAGATATCGTCCATCTGCGCGCTCCTTGCATGGGCTGGCGTCCAAGGCCAGTCATATTGATGCCGATACTCCGTGGCTGGAGCTACTGTACAACGGAGCTTGTGCGCTTTGAATAGGGCGGATGGACGGTTACAGGAGCGGGCCATGGGCTATTGCTTCGGCGCGATCATCCTCGTACGCGCCTTCCCGTCGGCGTTGTGCTGGTAGATCTTGTCAGGCTGCCCCCGCTCGTTGAAGAACACTTGGCCGATGCCTGCCGAATTCCATAACCGTTCACCGGCCTCGGCATGCTCCGGGATATGCGGCACCACCTGCATGGTGCGGCGGCGAGTGAACCAGTTGAGAGGCGAGCGCGGCGAGTACAGCCAGCGGTTGAGGCGGTCGAACCATTCCAGCAAGCGCGGCGGGAATTCGTTCTTGATGCCGCTGCTGGTGATCTGCCAGATCCTGGGGCCGGCGTTGCGATGGCGGATCAGCACTTCATAGACGAACGAGTAGTGCACATCGCCCGAGAGGATCACGTAGTTACCCGGTGTGCGCGAGTGGCGAAAGATGTTGAGGATCACTTGGGCTGCACCGCGATGGGCCATCCAGTTTTCTGCGTCCACCAGCAACGGGTGGCCGCACCAACTGAAGATTTTCTGCACGGTCTCGATCAGCTTGACGCCAAAGATCGGTGCGGGGGAGACGATGATGGCCGAGGGATGGTCGAGCAGTTCCTGTTGCAGTTCGCTCAAGGCTTCCCAGTCCAGCAGGCCGGACGGTTGCTTGAGGGTGAATTCGCTGCGCCAGCGCCGGGTGCGGGTGTCGAGCACTACCAGGGCCGGCGTGGTGGGCAGCACGTAGTGCCACTGCTGGAACTTCAGCAGCGCCGCGAGCAAAGCATCCTGTGCCTGGGCGTCCAAGTGATTGCTCTGCGCCTGGCTGGCCAGTGCCTGGGTGTGGCCCACCAGCTCATCAAAGGCGTCCGGGTTATTGCCCCAGCCCTGGCACAGCAGGTACGCCAGCAGGGCGTTACCGATGATGCGTCTGGAAAACGGATGGCCGTAGGCGGTTTCTTCCCATTGCGCGCTGAGGTTCCAGTCGTCGGTGATGTCGTGATCGTCAAAGATCATCAAGGTGGGTAGATGGGCGAATACCCGCGCCACGCCCGGCAGGCCGTCGCGAAATTTATCCACCTGCACCTGTTCGAGGGCATAGCGCGCAGCTTCATCGGCGCTCAGTTGCGGTGGCTGTACGGTGAGCAGGAACCAGGGGATGGGCGACCACACCAGCAGGTACATCGCCATGACTTCGGCGAACGTCACCAGGTGATTGTCGGCGGTGCTGCTGGTGAAAATCGGCTTTTTCACGCCGCCAAAGAAACGTTCGCGCAGGGTCTCATTGCTGTCCAGCGCGGGTAGCAGGTCTGCGCGGTGGTAGTAGCTGGCGTGATGCCCGTAGAGGCTGGCGCTGTCGTCTACCACCGCGCCTTCCAGGTACTCATCGAACAGGCCCAGGCGCGCAATCAGCCCATGGATCGCCCGCAACATCGGCCCGGCCACATCGTCGGCGTACACCTGGTCGCCGCTCATCATCAGCAAGGCTGGGCGGTCGGCCGGGGTCTGTGCATCGGCCAGCAGCCGATCAACGCAGAGCAGGCCTTCGTCGGCGCTGTGGTGAGGTTTGCGGCAGGAGCCGTGTACCAGCTGATGGATGTGGCTGTGCAGTACGAAACTTGGGCAGTGTGTGTCGGTGTACAGCAGGTGCGGTGCCCATTCGGCAATGCCGGCATCGTCGACCAGCAGATCATAGTGGATGACTACGTCCTGGGGCAGCGCCTCGTCCAGGCGTACATCAATCAGATGGATGTACGCCTGGCGCCCCACTGGCACGACCTGGCACCGGTCCTGGCCCAGCGGTATGTCCAGGCACTGGTCGGCACAGTGCAGTTTCAGGCTCAGGGGCAATGCCCGGCTCCCCACCAGCCACAGCACCAGGCGCCGGGGTTCCAGGCGCCGCAGCAGAGGGCCGGCGAGTACGGCGGGCAAGGTGTCGGGATGTGGCATGCGGTAACAGGCTCCGGCCAGGGTTGAACCGGCAAGGTTAGCGCAACGGATGTCAGTGTTTTGTTAAGGCGGGGCGGTCTGTAAAAAAGAAGAAGGACAATACGCTGCCCTTCTTCCTGCGGTTCAGAGCAAGTTCCCCTTGCCCAGGCTATCCAGGCCGCCACTTCTGGGGCGGTTGCGCGATGAACCGTCAGCTTCCTGAGGCTCCAGTTGCAACTGAGGGTCTTCAATGCTGCGTTTCTTGCGTTGCAGGGCTGTGTCGTCCTGCGGCGTAGTGGGGGGAGAAGGGGGGAGCGGTGTCGCGTTGATGGAGCTGAGCATGGCAGTGTCCTTTTATCTATTAGTCGAGTGTTACTTCACCCCTTGGAGCGAAGTGCCGCCAAACTTATAGAGCAGGGCGCTGGCGAGCTATAAACGTCCTGCTGCAAGATATGACGACCTTTGGCTACTCGGCTCAGAAGTCATCAGCGGCGCCGTTCGCGCAACCCCCGGTCGCGGGAGTGGTCGCGCCGTCCTTGCCATCCAGCACAAACGCCGCACGGTTTTGTGCCACGACATTACGTATTGCGCTGTAATAGTCCGGCAATTTTTGCAGGCTGTCGGTGAGCGGCAACAGTGATGCCCGGGTATCCACGGTGCCACCTACCAGGCTGAGGGTGCCCAGGGTCTGCACGGTGTCACTGTCTCCCAACGGCGAGACCAGGAAACTCAAGACTTTGCCTGCCGCATCGCGGCTGTTGCTGGTGCCCAGCAGTGGCAGTTCGACAATCGGCCCGTTGCCGATGCCCCACACGCCGAATGTCTGGCCGAAGTCGGCGCTATGGCGCGGGATGCCCACGCGGTCTGATACATCGATCAGTCCCACCACGCCCACTGTGGTATTCAGCGCAAAACGGCCAAGGGTATTGACCGAGCGCCTTGGGTTGCCTTGCAACAGGTCATTGATAAACACCTTCGGCTCGCTGAAGTTGCTCGCAAAGTTATGCACACCCTGCTGGAAAAAATCCGGCAGGTAGCGGTAGCCACGTGCTACCGGCGCCAGGGCGTAGTTATCCACCGTCCGGTTGAAGGCAAACACCCCGCGATTGAGCGATTCGGCCGGGTCATACACCGGGTAATTCACCTGTGCGCAGCGGGTGGTGGTGCCCGAGGGGGCCGGGCTGGCGCAGCCCGTGAGGTAAGACACGGTCAACAACAGCACGACCTGGCGAGCCAGGTGCCGGGGATAGGTCAGCGAGCGCATAAGCACGGTCTCCGCAAAAGGGAGGCCGATGCTGGCAGCCGTCCCTTGCGCAAAGATGTCTGGTTTATTGCGGCGCTGACGCTTTATTGCACGATTGAAATATATGACGGGCTGCGTCGAATGGTTTTAGATGGCGCATCGACAACACCCAGTGATGCCCGCCTGTGAGCAACCTTTTGATCGTGGACGATGACCTTGAAGTCCTCGCGCTGCTGAAGAAATTCTTTATGCAACATGGCTATGCGGTCGAGACCGTCGCCGGTGGCACCGAGCTGTGGGCCGCCATGGAGCGTCATCCCGCCGACCTGATCATTCTTGACCTGATGCTGCCGGGGGAGAACGGCTTGTTGCTGTGCCAGCGCCTGCGCCAGCAGTACGCAACACCGGTGATCATGCTCACCGCCATGGGCGAACTCAGTGACCGCGTGGTAGGCCTGGAAATGGGCGCCGATGACTACTTGAGCAAGCCCTTCGACGCCCGTGAACTGCTGGCGCGGGTGCGTGCGGTATTGCGTCGGGCAGGCGAGGGGCGGCCGGTGTTGGGCGAGTCTGCCCGTCCCTTGATTCGCTTTGCGGGCTGGCAACTGGACGTTACGCGCCGTGAACTGCGCTCCCCCGACGAGGTGATGATCCCGCTGTCATCCGGTGAGTTCGACCTGCTGCTGGTCTTCGTCGAACACCCCCAGCGCGTGCTGACCCGCGAACAACTGCTGAACCTGGCGCGGGGCCATAGCCATGACGCGTTCGACCGCAGCATCGACGTGCAGGTCAGCCGCCTGCGCCGCAAGCTGGAGTTCGATACCAAGCGCCCGGCCATGATCCGCACCGTGCGCAATGGCGGTTATCAATTCACCGCCAGCGTGAGCCGTTCATGAGCCGCCGCCCGCGTGACACGGTGGCCCGCTGGATCGCCCTGACCATCCTGGTGGCGATGCTGACTGCGTTGGCGTTCAACGCCCTGTTTGTGCAATTGGCGGGCGTGTGGGCACGGCCGCCGTTGACCGAAACCGGGCTGCTGGAAAAAATCGCCGTGGTGGTGCGCGTGGTTGAAGGTTCGCAACCGGCGCAACGCGCGCACCTTGCTCAGGTTGTAGGCGACGAATCCTTCAGTGTGACGTGGGCGGCGCAGCGGGAAGCCTTTGAGCTGCCTGTGCTCGCCGACCCGGATTTTCATTCGGGCGAACAGGCCTTCAAGAACCTGCTCCAGGGGCCGGTGCGTCCCATGGAAGCCTACGAACCCTCCGATTGGCCGGGCGGCGATGGTCACTATGTGCTGCTGATGCAACTGGCCGATCAGTCCTGGCTGATGTTCAGCGCCCGTGCCCGCAGTTGGGGGCTGGACGAGGGCGCGCGCAGCGTGATTGTGGTGCTGCTGGTGCTGATCTCGACTGCGCTGGTTACCCTGGTCGCGACCCGTCGCCTGGCTCGCCCCCTGCAACACTTCGCCCAGGGCGCGCGGCGCTTTGGCGCCGACTTCCGCGCGCCGCCCATCGAGCCGGTCGGGCCCCACGAAATCCGCCAGGCGATCCTCGCGTTCAACGGCATGCAGGCGCAGTTGCGGCACTTTATCCAGGACCGCACGCAAATGCTCGCGGCCATCTCCCACGACCTGCGTGCGCCCCTGACCCGCCTGCGCCTGCGCGGTGAATTCATCGAAGATGCCGACCAGCAACGCCGGCTGTTCAATGATGTCGATGAAATGCAGGCCATGATCAACACGGCCCTGGCGTTCTTCCGCGACGACGCACGCCTGGAGCAGGCCACCCAGCTGGACCTGGCGGAACTGCTGCAAACCCTGATCGACGACTACCGCGACCAGGCGATTGAACTGGCTTTCAGCGGACCGCCGCGCCTGGTGTACTTTGGCCGGCCCTTGGGCCTCAAGCGGGTGATGACCAACCTGATGGACAATGCCATCCACTACGGTCGGGCGCCGGAAATCGAACTGCAACAAGGGCCGGCCGAAGTGGTGATCCGCGTGCTGGATCGCGGCCCGGGGATTGCGGCGCAGTATCGCGAACAGGTGTTCCTGCCGTTCTACCGCCTCGAAAATTCACGCAACAAGAGCACCGGCGGCGTCGGACTTGGGCTGTCTACCGCCCGTGCGATTGTGCTGGAACACGGCGGCACACTCACCCTGTCGGAGCGCCAGGGTGGCGGGTTGGAGGCGGTGGTGGTATTGCCGGTGTAACCGGTGCTCGCCACAGAGGCGGTCAGGTATGGGAGTCCTCAATCACCTTCGGCACCGTAAACCGGAACTCACTGCCACGCCCCACTTCACTTTCAGCCATGATCTTGCCGCCATGGGCGTGGACAATCCCTTGGGTGATATACAGCCCCAGGCCGGTGCCGGTGGGATTGTTTTCCGACTGGGTCCAGTAGCGATCAAACACGTGGGGCAGTTGATCAGGCGCAATACCTTCGCCTGAGTCACGCACCGAAAACACGATCTCTTCACCATTGGTCATCGCACTGATGCCGATATTGCCCTGGCGCGGAGTGAACTTGATGGCATTGCCGATCAGGTTCGACAGCACCTGGAACAGCCGCTCCGGGTCGCCGTTGATCTGCAGGCCAGGCTCGGCGTTGAACGACAGGTCGATGCCTTTTTCCATCGCCAACGGCGCGAGCAGGGAATAGGCCTCTTCGAACATTTGGCTGACGTCCAGGGCAACGGGTTTGACCACGTAGCGCCCGGCCTCGATTTTCGAGGTGTCGAGCAAGTCTTCCAGCAAAACGTTCATGCGTCCGGCGGCCTGTTGCATGGTGTCGATGGCGGAGGAAATGCGTCGCGAGGTGTGCGGGCCGTCGGAGCTGAAGGCCTTTTGCATCATGCCGCAGAGCATGGAGATCACCGTCATCGGGTTGCGCAGGTCGTGGGACACCACCGCCACCAGGTCATCACGGGCGCGCACGGCCTGTTGCTCGCGCAGCACCTGGCGAGCCAGGTCGTTTTCCAGGGCAGAACGACGCAGGTCGTTGGCGGCGAACAGGTCGCCATGGCTCCACTTGGTGGAAATACCGGCCATCTCCACCTTCCAGATTTCAAACGAGGTACGCGGGCGAAGGCGCAGGCCGGCGTCGGAGCTTTCCAGGTCGAGCGGCTTTTTCGGGTCACCACTCCAGTTAATGTTTTCTTTCACTTCCGGGCGGAACCACAGTACGCCGTTATCCACAGGCTTTGGCAGGCTCATGGCCAGGACACCGCTGGCCACCTGTTGGAACTCGGCGCCTGGCGGGTAGATCGACACCAGGTTATGGCTGGAGAACACCGGCTCGCCGCTGTCCTGCAGCCACTTGTGCAAGGCCCGGATCTGCGCCGGTTCCGGGCAGTTGCCGTAGCGGTGCAGTTGCTTGTCTTCGATGATCGCCACGCCGCCGGACAAGGTCAGGTCCATCAGCACCTGGCCGCGCTGGGCCAGGCCGTCGAACACGTTTTCTTCGGAGGCCTTCATGGCTTTATCCAGCAACGCCAGGGCCTCGACTTTTTCTTCTCGCTGACGGCTCAGGTCCAGGGCTTCCATGGCGCTGATCTGCAATGACAGCACCTGACCGATGGTCTGGCAGGTGATACGCAGGTCATTGGGCACCAGCAGCGGCTCGCGGTTGCCGCAACTGATCAGGCCCCAGAGCTTGTCGCCCTTCATCAGCGAAATGCTCATGGACGACAGCACGCCCATGTTTTGCATGTACTGGCAGTGAATCGGCGACACGCTGCGCAGGGTGGCAAAGCTCAAATCCAGCGGCTCACCGGTATCCGGGCGCAGCTTGGGCAGCAGGGGCACCGGCTCGTAGGCAGCATTCGGGATGATGCGCAGCCAGTTGGTGCGATACAGCTCGCGGGCCTGCTCCGGGATATCGGACGCGGGGAAGAACAGTCCGTTGAACAGCTCCATGGACGGTGCCGACGCTTCCGCGATCACCTGGCCATGGCCTTCTTCTTCGAAACGGTAGATCAACACCCGGTCGTAACCGGTCATGGCCTGGATTTCAGTCACGCTGATTTCGTACAGCGCTTGCAGGGTTTTCGCTGATTGCAAACGTTGCAGCATCTTGCCCAAGTCACTGCTGCGGCCTTTCAGGGCCCGTGGCCGGAAGTCTTTGAGCCGCGGTTCGAATTCCAGCACCAGCACGTCCTGATGGCGGTGCAACAGGCCTTCGAACTCGGCGCCGTTGAGGGTGACGTGCAAAGGCGGCGCATCAAGGAAGCTGTTGTGTTCGGCCATGGCCTGCACGGCCTGGGCGTGCTCGGCACCGATCAGCGCGTGCAGTGGCTGGCCCAGCAACGACTCGGGGGCGCGGTTGAACAGGCTGGCGACGTTAGTGCTGACTTGAATGATGTTCAGGTCGGGCTCCGACAGCGTCAGCAGCACACCGTGGGGTTGGATCGCCCCCGGAAAGCGGATGGGCTCGTCGGCACAGTTGGCAAGCAGCTCTTCAAAATCGTCGGGTTTCATAGCAGTACCTCCTGGCTGTCGAGCCATTGCTCAAAGCAGCTGAATGTCGAGCGGGCCGCGTGCACCGCGCGCTGTTTGGCTGGCGTGTCCAGCGGCAGGCGGCCCAGGTAGTCGAGAAAATCTTTCCAGCGCCGACCGGTTTCGGCACCGTACACATCGAGGAACGCCCCTCCGTTGTCGGCGTCCAGCGCCAGGCGTCGAGCCATTTCCCGACGCAGTACCTGGCCGCCCAGGGTTGCGCCTTCAAGCACATACAAGGCGCCGAGGCAGGCGGCGGGGGTATCGAAAGCGGGCAATTGCACACAGTGCGGCAAGGCGTTGATCGCGGAGGCGTCCAGACCAAGGGCGTGAAGATCGTTGATCAGCGTCGGCGTTTTCATACGCAGCGTCGGGTCGAAGCCTTCAGGGATAAACTCACAGCCGTACAGCGCTGCTTCAATCGGCCGGTAAAACCCGTAATACGCCTGGATCAGGCGCTGATACCAGCCGGCATCCAAATGTTCGGAAAAAAACGGCAGTCGTTTTTCCAACGCCACGTGCAATAGGCCGGTGCCTGCGCGCAACGCGTCCAGCAATGAGGGCGCACCACCTTCATGGGCCTGTGAATGCATTCAATGAGCTCGAACTGTGGGCCTTTCGGCCATGAATGACGCGTTGAAAAAGGCGACGATTCTACACAACACATAAGCATCAGCTGAACGCACAAGGCGAAAAGGCTGACCAGCGGATCAGAAAAGTCGCTCCCTGCTTAAGTAAGTGACCATAAGGGCTGCTGCGAAGTTCGGCATCAATGATATCGCGACGCTATCAATGCATGGACGCCCCCTGCTGGGTCAATGCCGTTTGCACGCACTCAAGTAAATGCTCGGTGCTCCACGGTTTGGGCAGGAACCGCACGGAGCCACCCAATTGCTCCGCGAGTCTGGCGTTGCCCGAGGTGAGCAGCACCGGCACTGATGGCCAACGGTGCGCTACCACCCGGCTCAAGTCATAGCCGTTGAGCAAACCCGGCATCTGCACATCGCTGACAATCAAGTCCACCGGATCATCGCCGCGTTCCAGGTAAATCATTCCTTCATCGGCTGAAGGAAAAGACGTCACAACCGCGCCGAAATCCTCCAGTACATCCACCATCAACGACCGAATGATCTCGTCGTCTTCCAATACCAAAATCGATGGCTGAGCCATGATCCTTACTCCACCATCAGGGTTCAGTAAGGTGGAGTGGAACGGGGCCGGTTAGGTTCGATTGGATGCGTATGGGGCGATGGGTGGTCAGTTTCGAGGGTCTAGGTTGCGCATTTGCGCGGAGGTACGGCAGGATACCGGCGCTCTGCAATCAGGATCGGCCCGAATCCCGTGGGCCCTCGCACAAGGTCGTCAACCGTGAACGCTTCCGCAGCCCCCTTGATCGACCCTGACCTGGGCAATCGCATGATCAAAGTCGACCACGCCGGCGAGCATGGCGCGATCTGTATCTACAGCGGCCAGCTGTTTATGGCGCGATTGTTTGTACCCGGCATGGTGGGTGAGCTCGAGGAATTCCTGTCCCACGAACGTCGCCATCGCGCGGTGTTCCAGGCCGAGTTGCAACGACGGGGTTACCGACGCTGCCGCAGCTACTGGCTTTGCGGCCTTGGCGGGCTGGTGCTGGGCCTGCTCACCGGGGTGTGCGGGCGCAAGGCTATTGTTGCCACCACCGTCGCGGTGGAAAGCGTGGTGCTCAAGCACCTGGCTCATCAGCTTCATGCGTTACGCGAAATCGACCCACTGGCCGTGACGGCCATTGCTTCCATCGTTGAAGAAGAGCAACACCACCATGACCACTCGGCTGCGCAGATCGATGTGCAGGATCCCTGGTTTCGTGCGCTGACGCCGGTGGTTACGGCGTGGACCGAAGCGGTGATCTGGATGGGCATGCGCTCCTGACAAACAGGCATAATCGCCGCCAACACCGATGTGGAGTCACCCATGAAGTACGTCCTGCTGACCCTTGCGCTGATTCTCAACACCAGCGCCGCCAATGCCGCCGGCGATGCCGAGGCCGGCGGCAAACTCTTCACCAAGACCTGCGGCGGCTGCCACAGCGTCGGCGAAGGCGCACGCGGTGGCTTTGGCCCGGAGCTCAACGGCATCATCGGCCGACCTGCCGGCACCACCGCCGACTATCAATATTCGGACGCGATGAAAAACTCCGGTGTGGTCTGGACCCGCGACAAGCTCGCGGCCTACATCGAAGCGCCCAAAAAGGTGGTGAGTGGTACGCGCATGATTTTCTGGGGCATCAGCGACCCGGAAAAAATCGACAATATCCTGGCGTACCTCGAGACATTCCAATCCAAGTAATCACTCACGCACATTCCTGAACAGCATCAATCGCGCACTCTCGTGCAGCCCACGGGTCAGTGCCTGCAGGCGCTGGAATTCCTCGGGGTGCTGCGCGGCCACATCGTCACGCGGGGTGAGTGATGCCAGGTCATGCAAGGTGGGTGAGCTGCCGTCGTGTTGCATCTGCAGCAAAAAGTGCCGGGTCACGCCGCCGATGATCGGGAAGGTGCCTTCGCGCAATACCAGCGGCACCACGCGTTCGCCCTCGGGCGCCGGTTGCTGGATGTCCCTGCCCATCGCACCGTTGCGAAACGGTACGCCTGCCATGCCGGCCACGGTGGGCAGCAGGTCGGCCAGCCCTACAGCTTCCTCGATCACCCGAGGCGCAAGGCCGGGAGCGTGGATCAGCAGCGGCACGTTGTTACTTTCCAGGCCCAGCTGTTCGAAGGCCGGCGCCATGTGCGGGATCTGGCTGATGCGGGTGTTGTGGTCGCCGAAGAACACAAAGATGCTGTTGTCGTAGTAGCCACCGGACTTGGCGATTTCCATCAGCCGGCCGATGTTGTAGTCCAGCAGGCGTACGGCGTTGTACTGCTCGACACTGCGGGAGCCCGCGGCCTGGGCCTGTTCCAGCGTCACGTGGCTGAGCTGGAAGCCATCGTTGTGTTTGGGGATGGTGAAGGGGCGATGGTTGCCGGAGGTTTGCAGGTAGGCAAAGAACGGTTGGTCCTTGGGAAGCGTGCTCAACAGATCGTCAGCTTCCTTGAACAGGTCCAGGTCGGAAATCCCCCACACGTCTACCCGTGGCGATTGCCAGTCGCTCTCCTCGAACAGTTGCACATCGTCGATGCTCTGGCGGATCAGTGCATTGATATTCGCCCAGCCGGCGTTGCCGCCGATCATGTAGAACTTCTGGTAGCCCTCGAATGCATTGATCAACGTGTGTTGCCGCGTGATCAACGGGTTGCGCGTGGCGGTCTCCTGGCGGGTGACGTCGGGCACGCCGGTGATGCTGGCCCACACGGTTTTCGCGGTGCCGGTGACGGGGACGTAGAAGTGTTTGAAGAACCAGCTTTGCGTCGCCAGTTTGTCCAGGTTCGGCGTGGGGTTGAGCGGGTTGCCATAGGCACCCACGGCACTGGTGCCGAGGGATTCGAGCATCACGAAAATCACGTTGGGCGGGCGCTCGCCGGCCAGTCGATAGGGCTGCACGCCTTGTTCGCGGATGAAGTCCAGGGACTGGGCATCGGGTTGGGGCACGCCCAGGTATTCGGCGACTTGCGGGTAATACTGGCGGACCTGGGCCTCATCGAACTGCGATTGGCCGACCTTGAGCGTGTCATACAAAAACAGCACCGGGTTCAGGCCCACGGCGGCCAGTTGGCTGTTGCCGGCAAAGAAGGCATCGCTCCAGCGCAGGGGCACCGGGTTTTCCAGGTTGAGATGGGCGACACGGCCCAGCAGGGCCAGCAGCACCGCGACGACGCCCATCACACTCACCAGCGCCAGTGCCGGTTTGCTGATGGCGGTGGGCGCTCGATCCAGGGTCAACCGCTCCAGGCAGACCAACGCCCAGACCCAAAGCGCCACCGCCGCGAGCCAGCAGGCGGTTATCCACAGTACCGGGTAGGTTTCCCACACCATCTGCTGGGAAATCTGCGCATCCTGCAGGTAACGCAGCACCGTCGCATTGATACGCACGCCGAGGTAGGCGTAGTGGCCGAAGTCGATGATGTACACCAGCCCCACCCCCGCCAGCGCGATGACCAGATAACCGCGCGCCAGCCAGCGCAGGGCCGGCAGGGTGGTGAGGTTCCAGCGCGGCAACCACGCCAGCACGGCCAGCGGCAGCAGGATCAACACCGCCAGGCGCAGGTCGAAACGCAGGCCGATTCCCAGGGTTTCCAGCAGCGCCGGGGTGTTCAAGTCCAGGCCGGAAAAAACCAGCACAAACACCAGCCGCAACGCAGCCAGCAACACAAATACCAACCCGATCGCGCCCAGGCCGTAGCGCAGGCGGCGTGATTGCAACGCACTCATCATTGACCCCGGTGCCATTTCAAAAGAGGGCGCCAGGCGGCGCTGATCAGCAGCCCCGCGCCGGCGATCAGGCAGTAACCGGTCAGCAACGGGTCGACCAGATAATCCCAATAGTTTTCCGACGCCTTGAGCCGTAACGCAAAAGCCAACGTGCCCATCGCCAGCATCCACACCGCCAGCGTATTACGCAGCCACAGCATCAACAGTGCGGCCGCCGCCATCAGGGCGATCATCGGTCGCGGGTTGAAGCCCCAACGGTACGGGTCGAAGTAGGTCAGGCCCAACGTGGCCGGGTACAGCACCAGGCTCAGCAGGCCAAACAGCAGCAACGTCTGCACTTGATGCCGACGAGCGAGCGGTTGCACTAAGCCCAGGCGGCTGAGCATGACCCACGCCAACAGCACCAATGTGCAGATGGCCAGGTCATCGGTAAAACTGCGCACATACGCCGCCAGCGGCAGCTCGTTGACCGGGATAAAACTGACCGCTACCAGCACCGGCAGCAGCCATGGCCGCCAGGGAGCGGTAAACCTGAGCGCGCTCAACAGCACAAACCCCAGCAGCACAAAACTCAAATGGGCCTGCCACACAGAAACCATCACAGACGCTCCGCCAGCCAGGCTTCGTTGAAGCTGACATGTTTGATGAAGGTGTTATTCCACGAGTACACCACGTGGTACATGCCGTCCGGACTGCGGCTGAAGTACGGGTACTCGTATTCGAAATCGCAGCCTTGGGGTTTGCATACGCGGTAATCGAGGTTGCTGAGAAAGCGCTGTTCCAGCGGCAGGCGTTTGGCGCCGCTGGAGGCGCGGAAGCCTTCGCCGATGATTGCTTTATAGGCCTCGGGGGAGAACGGTTGGCCGAGCGGGTCGGGTGACTCATCCAGTTGCACCACGGTGCGCCATTGGCTGAGCTGGGCGTCGGTGCCGTAGAGGCTGAGCTTGAAGCGGCCGTCCTGCAGGTCGTTGAGGGCCACGAGCAGCCCGTCGTCCTCGGTACCCACCGCCGCCAACGATGAATTGGGATTTGCCGGTTCCAGCGGGTACGGCTCGCTCCAGGTTTGCCCCGCATCTTCGGTGCGGCTGGCCAGGACGCGGTGGTGGGTGTCGCCGGCGTAGCGCAACATCGCCACCGCGCGCTTGCCATCCAGCGGCACGATAGTGGGTTGCAGGGAATTCTTGCCGCGGCTGATGCGGAATTTGTCGATTACCGCGCCGTCGGCACTCAAGTACAGGTACTCGGCAAACTTGCCCATGAACTCGTGGTACACCGGCAGGCCGATGGAGCCGTCGGCGTGGAACACCGGCGCGGCGCGTACCAGGGTACTGATGTTGAAAAACGGTGAGGTCACCAACTGTCGGGGCGCGGACCAGTTGGCGCCGAGGTCGTCGGACACCATCAGGTTGATTGCACTGGTGGCCCAGCCACCGACCGACACCGACACATAAAACATCCACAGGCGTTTATCCGGCCCCAGGGCAATCACCGGATTGCCGAGCTTGCGGATATAACGCTGGGTGCCGTCGCGGGTGCTTTCCCGCGTGGCCAGCACCTGCTCGGCACCCCATTCGCCACTGCGGGCATCGAAGCGTGCGGTGCGCACCTGCACATCGGCGGCGCCTTCACGGGAACCGGCAAACCACACGGCCATCAAGTCGCCGCCGGGCAGGGCGGTGACCGAGGAAGCGTGGACAAAGTCAGTGAGCTGCGAGGACACAAAACGGCTGGTGTATTGCGGGGCCGCCGCCACCTTCGAGGTGTTCGGCGCCACTTGGGCAAAGTGTGCCAGTACATGGGGCGGATGGCTTAGCCATGCGGCCAGGAACACGCCGAGCAGGCTGCAGATCAGTAAGGCGGAGCGCATAGAGAACCTGTCGAGAAAAGGATTACTGCGCAGGCTCATCCGGCAGGCGCTTCCTGCGACCGGTGAGCATGGATAACGGCAGGTTGTCCCGCACCTGGATACTTTCAAACACCGCGGCCAGCACATGGATGCACACCAGGCCCAACAGCACATTGGCGGCGGTCTCATGGATTTGCAGGGGCCAATCGGCGCCCCACAGGGCATCCACTTCCTGCATCAAAAAGCCGCTGATGCCGACGACCAGCAACGCCAGCAACATCAACAGCATCACCAGCGCGCCGAGGGGCGAGTGGCCCAGGCGATGCTGCGGGCGGCGGTTGAGCAGCGAGCGCAGATGGTTTTTCAAGCGTTTCGGGGTCGGCCAGAAATCCGCCCAACGTGCACTGCGCGGCCCGATGAATCCCCACACCACGCGCACCAGCAGCCAGGCCATGGCGTAATAGCCCAGCCAGACATGCCAGTCGTCGCCTGCTTCGTTAAAGAAGTAATTGGCGACAAAGACCCCGGCGATCGACAGATGAAACAGCCTCACCAGCGGGTCCCACAGGCGCAGGGATTCGCCTGGCATCAGCCTTTGATCTCAGTCTTCACGGCCTTGCCGGTGACCGGATCGTGGTAGATCTCTACCTTGCGCTTGTCCTTGTCGAAACCGTAGATTTCGTAGCAGTTGCCGTCGGTGACCTTGAACTTGCTGATCTCGTAGCCTTCGGCCTTGAGCTTGTCCTGGAAGGCTTTTTCGTCTTGCCATTGCGAGCGTTCGGCGGTGGTGCATTGCGGACCGGCAAGGGCCAGGGGGCTGGCGATAATCAGGGACAGCAGGAGAATTTTGCGCATGGAAAAGCTCTCAGCAGATGTGGGAGATTTCACAGTGCAAAATCAACCTTAGCGCAACCTTAGTTGGCAACGCGCGGTAACATCTTTGCCGAAATAGCCTCGGCCAGAACCCGGCATGATGCCGCCGATTCCTACAGAGGTTTTGCTATGCGCCTACTCCTTGTCGAAGATGATCGTGCCCTTGGCCAAGGGATTCGCGTGGCATTGGGCGTTGAAGGCTACACCCTGGATTGGTTGCAGGATGGCGTTGCGGCCCTGCATGCCCTGCGCATGGAAAGCTTCGACCTGTTGCTGCTCGACCTCGGCCTGCCGCGCCTCGATGGCCTGGACCTGTTGCAGCAACTGCGCGCCGAGCAGCACGACCTGCCGGTGCTGATCCTCACTGCCCGCGACGGCACCGCCGAGCGCATCGCCGGCCTGGACGCCGGTGCCGACGACTACCTGGTCAAACCCTTCGATGTGGAAGAACTCAAGGCCCGCGTGCGCGCCTTGTTGCGCCGCAGTCAGGGCCGCGCGCAACCGATGCTGGAACATGCCGGCGTCAGCCTCGACCCGGCCACCCAACAAGTGCGGTATCTGGAGGAAGACATCATCGTCACCCCGATGGAATACCAATTGCTGCACCAACTGATGGTACGCCCCGGCAAAGTGGTGACCCGCGAGCGCCTGTCCCGCGCGTTGTATGGCTGGCAGGACCGGGTCGAGAGCAACACCTTGGAAGTGTTGATCCACAACCTGCGTAAAAAGTTATCCACCGAGCTGATCCGCACCGTGCGCGGCGTTGGCTATGTACTGGCGCTTAAACCATGACCTCCGTGCGTGCTCGTATCCTCATCCCTGTCCTGGTGCTGATCCTGTTGGGCGACGCCCTGATCAGTTGGCTGGTGCTGCGCGATAGCCACCACGAAATCGAAGAAGTCTACGACGCTCAACTCGCCCAAAGCGCACGCCTGTTGCAAGGCGTATTGCGCCAGCGCGACCCTGGCGAAGCCGACTGGGACCGCCTGTACCAGGCCTTCGATCAGGCCATGAGCCGTGTCGGCGAAGACGGCGTTGCCCACCCTTATGAAACCCGGTTGACCTTCCAGGTGTGGCGCAGCGACGGCCAATTACTCGTACGCTCCGCCGAAGCGCCAGTGTTGGCCGCACCGCCGGCTACCCTGGGCTCCCATGACATCATGGACAACGGCAACGACTGGTGCGCCTTCCTCCTTGCCGACCCGCAGCAAGGCCTGCTGATCTGGGTGGGCGAGCGCGACGATATTCGTCAGGACGTGATCCAGCGCATCATGCGCCACACCCTCTGGCCCACCTTGATCGGCGTGCCGTTGCTCACGGTGTTGATCTGGCTGGTGATCGGCTGGGGCCTCAAACCCTTGCGCGCCATGGCCCGTAAAATTCGCGGGCGAACCGCCGAGACTTTGCAACCGCTGCACCTCAAGCCGCTGCCCAGTGACCTGGAGCCGATGCAAACCGCGCTCAACCGACTGTTGGTTCAAGTGGATGATCTATTGGAACGCGAACGCCGTTTTATCGCCGACGCCGCCCACGAACTGCGCACCCCCCTGGCGATCCTGCGCATCCACGCCCAAAACGCCCAAAGTGCCGCAACGGTCGAGCAACGGCGCGAAGCGTTGGACTTCCTGGTCAACGGCGTCGACCGCGCCACCCGCATTGGCAGCCAACTGCTGACCATGGCGCGTATCGAACCGCAGTTGAACAATCCCAAGCGCAGCCGCGTACAACTCACCGAGCTGGTGCGCGAAGAACTCGCCGAACTGACACCGCTGGCCATGGAGAAAGGCGTGGAGTTGGTGCTGGAAGGGGATGAAGACTGCTGGATCGAAACCGAACCGGTGGCGCTGGCCATCGCCCTGCAAAACCTGGTGACCAACGCCCTCAACTTCTCCCCGCCGGGCAGCGAAGTGAAAGTGGTGATTGGTGCCCATTGCCTTAGCGTGGAGGACCAGGGGCCGGGCATTGATGAGGCGGAAATGGGGCGTTTGTTCGAGCGGTTCTACAGTCGTGGCAATGCCAATGGCGCAGGGCTGGGGCTGGCGATTGTGGAGATGATCGTGGGCAAGATCGGCAGCCGGTTGGCGTTGCATAACCGTGAGCAGGGCGGGTTGTGCGCGCGGTTGGTGTTCAGCGAGGCCTGAAGCGATCACGGCTCAAATGTGGGAGCTGTCGAGCCCCTGCATCGCGGTCGCTCCACTGCGGAACATTCTGTTTAATCACTGGTCCAGTCATCATCATCTGTCACCCTGATAAGGACATCCTCCCGTGAAGCGAATCGCACTGCTCTCCCTGGCCCTGGCGCTGTGTGCCTGCCAATCCAACCCACGTGACTCATCGCCCAGCCTGCTCAAGGACGGCATCCAGCTGCGCCAGAAAACCGTGGCTGTCGATGCTGAGCACGCCAAAGTCATCATGAAAGCCTACGGCGGCACCGCTCCCGTCGAGTTCTCGATACGTCGCGAAGGCGACCCCGATCAACGCATGGAAACCCTGGGCACGGTGATGGATACAGGTGAAGGCCGCGTCTTCAACTGGATTGCAAAGCTCAACCAGACGGTGGCCAGCGCTGGGTTTAAGCGCTTCCCGCAGTTGGAGATCCAGGCAGATCCTGGCAAGAAGTTGACCGTTGCCAGTTCGTCCACCGACTCACGCCCTGGCATCTACGCCATTTGCGGGCCTCTGCTAAGTAGCTTCCAGCCTGAAAAGGGCAAGGTGTATCTGGTGGAGTTCCAGTTCAAACCTTCGGCGTGTGCGCAGCAGGTGTTTGATATTACGGATCCGGGGAAACGGGTTCTGATTGGGGGGGAGGGGAGTGAGGCGAAAGAGGGTTAGTTGGACGGCCGAACAAATGCGGATGCTGCGCTTGGAAGGACCTGAAGGTTTGATACTTCCAGCGCTCTCCGCCAGGGTCTTCATCGGTCGTGCTGACTTCGCCGAAGTACCAATGCTCTGATTCGAAAACGTTTCCTTTTTCGTCCTCGTGGATGAAGTGAAAGCCAACTTCGTGGAGGCCTGCCTGAACGACAGTCTGCGCATGAAGATGAATTCTCTAAGTCTGTGTTATTCGTTTGCACCTTCGTAATCAAACGCGATGAAGTAGTCGCTTTCTGAAAGAGCAATTTCATGAGAGAAGTGTGTCTGTATCTGTGATAGCCATTCCCGCCGCAGTTCAAACATACCGTTATTGACGTCCTCGTCTATCGACAGTCCAAGTTTAGAAATCACGGAGTAGTCGTTTCCTAGGTCCGCTGAGTCCTCCGTTCCGCGTAGCCGCTCTGTGGTTCTGTCGAACCATTCCAATCTCATTTTTAGTCCCATGTGTCCCTCATAGATATTTTTTGATGTTTCGTTTTTTCTTCGGCTCTTTTAGCTGCTCGCCGGTTATGTGACTGAACGCACCTAAATGGCTCCCATCACTTGCAAGATAAACTTCCAACTCTCCATGTTGGGAATCCCATTCATAAACTCTCCTGCCTTTTTCCTCAATCCAACGCTCTCTCAGCCCGGCACCGCCCTGTCTGGGAGTCATGGGTTTTGCTTTTATCAGGTTTCCAAAGCCAGTTATTTGTTCAGTATTTGGAGCCCTGTGGTACTTGTGATCCCCAGCCTTAACACTAACCACCACATACAGTGGTCGAACCCCCGACTCCACCGGGAACACCAGGATAAAATCCCGATACTCCGGCGGATAAATCGGGTTTACCAGAATCTGCGCCGCTTTCTCCGTCGGTGGGTAAATCCAGATCACCGGTGCTTGCGGCGCAGCCTCCAGGGTCGGAATACCCAGCGTGTCACTTGGATCAACGGCGGGCGTCCAGATCAGCTCGACACCCTCACCCAAATCCGCCACAAATTGATCGCCACGGCTTTGGAACTGCACCACATCAATCATTTGCCAATCAGGATTATTGCCGGTGTAAAACCCATACCCCTTGAGCGTGCCGTCCTCGCGTTGCTCGATATGCAAACGCATCTGCGAACGCGCCCTTTGCATCGAACGCAATTGCGCCTCGCTGTAGAGCGCGCTATCTCCCAACTCTGATGGCCAGGCCAACGCCACCAAACCCGTCAACAGGCCACCGGCGACGGATCCGACTGCAGTGGCTGCCGACTCAAAAAACGCCGAACGCAACGCCAACTGTCCTAGACCCGCCGGTAGTGCACTGCCACCGATCTTGCGCAAGGCAACTGCGCGCCGACCGTCTACCTCACGCCCACCCAGCAGGCTTAAATTGCCGTACTCTTTGATCAGCTCCAACGGGACATAATCGGCGGGGTTGAAGTAATGGGTGATGCCGTCAGGCAGTTGGCAGGGCTTGATGAAGACGCAGCCGGGAGGTTTGGCTGGCGTGGGTGCCGGAGCAGGGGATGGCTCGTAAAAATCAACAGATGGCGAATACGGCGCCCGCGACGGCTGTGGGGTCAGGATTCGCTGTTTGAGTAACTCTTCTTCGGTGGGGGGGTAAAAGCGTTCTGACATGGATGGCTCACTTCCTTGTGCTAGGGAGTGAGGCTACGAGGGGGGATCAGAAGCTGATATCGGCTTAATTCGTTGGCTAGTGTCGGAAAAGTAGACTGATGTTTGAGTCAGTCGCGCTGCTTCGATTATTTCGATTTTCGTTTGTTTCGTTCAGTGACTCAAATGTGGGAATTATCGGTGAAGGCCGGGTTTTCAACTGGCATGACACTCTCCGTATCCAACCCGGCGAGACGCCACGCAGCGAGGGGACGGGTGTGGTCAGGTAAGGCACGCGGCGATTTGCTCGCCGCGTGGTTCAACGTTACATCGGCGCGAAATCGAACGACCACAGGCCGCTGGCACGGCTTACCGTCACGTTCACCTCAGTGGCGGTGATGGGGGCGATGAACTGGGTCATGTCCGAGAAGTTCTGCACGATATAGGTCTGCCCGACCATCGGAGGCGTTGCCACCATGAAGTAAAAGTTGGGCTCGTATTCAAAGCTTACGGTCATGCTCGAGTCCACTTTTGGCATGGTCACTACAGGCCGACCGTTGACGTACCAGTTGCTGTCGAACTGCAGGTACGGGTTGGTTTTGTTGATGATGCCGCACTGCTGCGGTGTGAGTTTCTCCTTGGCCAGTGAAAGCGCCGCCGGCTCAAGGTACGGCGACAATCCGTTAGGGCTGACCGCCTGAAGCAAGGTACCAGGGTTAAGCGTGCGACGGCCCGAGATGATGGTATTGCTGTCTTTTTCACCAAGGGTGGTGACATCGGTTTCAATAATGGCCTCGTAGTCGAACGACTCCGTGGCACCGGCAGAGCCGGTCAGGATCTGCCAGGCGTGAATCCGATAATCGCGCTGAGGCTGTTGGGGTTTGAGAAATACCAGAACGGTCTTGCCTTCCATATCATCGACAGCAAAGTTCACATTGAATGTGGTCATTGTCCTTCTCCTTGTTCCCTGTTCAAGCCGGAGCAACATGCCTTGGCTTATCCCTCCTGACGTACCGAGTCACCGCTTGTGAAGATCTGTTTCAACTTCTTCCTCGCGGTGCAAGAAAGCCGTGCAGACGCGGTCATGTACGCTTCACAACTGTAGTCGCGTTGCGTCCTGACGAAGGGACATTCCGTCCCGATTGTCAGAAAGGAGTATTGTCATGCACGCACTTACCGTCGTTGCCACGGGTGTGGCCAGCGCACTATTGAGCCTGTCGGCTGCTGCGCAGATGGACTGCGCTGCGGCTTCAGCCGCGGTGATCCCGCTACCGGTGCAGGTCAGCAACGTGGCTATCCCTAACAGCCGTAGCAACCCGCAGATAAACCAACGGCATATCTTCTGTGGCGAGATCAACGCCGCTGGCAATGCGGTGGGGTTTCACTCTCGGCCCGGTAACCATGATCCGCAGGTGGGGCCACTGGCGCTTGACCCGGTTGCCGCTCGTACCATCGGTCCTCGTACATACATGGTGCCTTACGGGCTTAATCCACCTAACGATTACCGTTATGCAAACGCCAACGTAGAAGTGCTTAACGTGGCGACGGGGACGTGGGTGGCCAAGGCAGGGCCTTCCACGTTCTTCCCCGACAGTTGCACGCAACAGCAGGTTGTCACGTCGATTCGCTATGCCTTCATGCACCTGAGCTCTGGCCTGGTGATGGGTGGGGGAAACAGCCAGATTTTCTTCGGGCCTTCCGCGCCGACGGTGATCGCCGTCGTTCCCAATCCTTATTGTGTTGATGAGCAAGGGCTGGCATTTACAGTTGGCGGCTATCTCAACGGTATTCCCCCTGCACCTGGTGCTGCCTTGGTTTGGTGGGTGAATTCCGCCTTCCCGATCGCGGCTTTCTGAGTATGGAAAAGCCTGCCCCAATGATTTGGGGCAGGCTTGTTCTTGCGGGGCTTGCCAATGGATCAAGTGCCGCAAATCGGACCGAGTAAACCCCGTAATTGCTGCCGTGCCAGTTGCACACGCTTTCGGGCGTTGGACTCACTGATCAGCAACGTGCCTGCCATACCTTCGTATTCCAGGCCATCGATGCAACGTAGCGCCAACGCCTGCGAAAGTGTCGCTGGCAACCGGCCGATGGCCAGGTTAAGGGCCTGCAAGGCTTCTTGTCCGCACGCATTGCGCTCCGGGTCATCATGCGGCGGTTGCCAGGTGACGCTTTCATACAGATCGTGATCAAGCCATTCAAGGCTGCAGGTGACCGGCGTTTTGCGCAGGCGGTCGATACAAAAGTTGTGCGCCACCCGCTTGAGCCAGGCGGGCACATTCTCCACGCTATTCAAGCGTTCGGGGGCCTTGCTCAACAGGTTGAACAAATGCAGGCGCACCTCGCTCAAGGCGTCCTCTGCATCCTGGGGGCGGCGCAGCAACCGTCGACAGCGCTGACGAATGATTGCGTCGTGATGGATCAAGAACAGCCAAATTTCATTCGGCGCACAGCCGTGCTCGACACCGTGCGGCTTCGCATCCCTGTCACTCGCCATAATCATTCCCTGATCAACTGCGGCGCCAGGCCCGACAGGCTTTTTTTGCAAAGCGTGTGAGGCACTGGCCGGAGCAAGCAGGACGGAATAACGACAGGGTTTGTGAACGTGGGCTAGTGAAATAAGGGGAGACGGTGTAGGAAATGCAGATTGGGGGGCGGTAGCCTCATGCTCCTGAGTTCTGGCTTGGTGAATGTGGGTAGCGTCAGCTGTTGACTGGGGGCTCCACTTAGTTGATGAGGTTGCGTGTAGTAAGCGGCGGTTTACTTTTAGGTAATCGGGCTCGGTTCAACAGCAGGATGACGATCAATAGGCGTCATCTTTGATGCTCTGAGCATGCCTGCTGATCAGGTCAGCAAGTGCTTGGAGATCAAGCGGGAGATTTCGACAATCGAGGTCTTGCCGGTGAATTCAAATTTCACTTTTCCCAGCGACGAAAAGTAAATCTCCAGTTCCGAATCCAGGTCAAACGTCCCGGACGTTTCCACCGAGTACGCGACGATGTTTTTGTACGGCAGCGAGGTGAAGTCCTTCTTGCTGCCTGTTATGCCTTGTACGTTCACTGCGATGATGCGTTTGGTGGTGAAGACCACGCCATCGCGCATGGCTTTGTAGGCGTCGATGACTTCTTCGCCGTCCAGCAGCAGGGCCGCGACGCGTTCGGCGTATTCGTTGTTTTGCTTGAGTTTGAAGAAGCCTTTGTTGTTGAAGTCGATCATGTGAAGGTCCTTGTGGTGAGTCCGTTACTGAATGGCTTTAAGGTAGTCCTTCAGTGTCGCGAGCAGTGGCTTGAGTTCCTCCAGCGTTGAGGCTTGCTGTACGTTGGTAGACAACCGCTGCAGCTCACGTCCCAATACCGTATCGGCCCCACCCAAAGCGACCAGTGCCTGCATCACACATTCGTCTATCTTCAGCAGAACTCCCGGCAGATCCCCCTGTCGCACCAGCAACCCGAACACCTCCCGCTCATACCTATCCATCACCAGGTCGTCCCTCAACACCGGGCTGCCGCCGTCCTTCTCATGCACGAGCTTGAGTGCAAAGAGCGCAACAGCTTCCAGCGTCAATTCCATGGTGTCGGTTCCTCTGGGGTTGGGGGAGGGCGATGATCCCTGTTCTGGGCGTGAAAACAAAGACCCGATGCGTACCGGGCTCTCTTGCGGTATTAAAGAGTCGCCTGACTTCACGGGGACACCGGAGTGATCCTTGGCAGTCGCATCCCCTATTGGCCAAGTACCCCTTCTATCTATATAGACGCAACGACGCGCTTCTTTTAAAGGCGGGCGTCGTTGCGTCGCGGTGTGGGTTCTTTGTTAAGGAAAAGATTTTCCAGAAGAGGGGTTGACCAGGTAATTCAATACTGTATTATTCGCCTCCCGCTAACGAGAGATCGCAAGCGCAAGTGGTTGAAGTTGTTGAAGAAATCTTCGAAAGCTTCTGAAAATAATCACTTGACAGCAAATGAGGCTGCTGTAGAATGCGCGCCTC